>CAZOTW010000015.1:0-27132 GCA_964582845.1 uncultured Gammaproteobacteria bacterium | reverse complement strand
AAGCACCGCGCCAACCTCCGGATCGCTATACAGCCTTGGCGAAATTCCGGCCATAGCCTCACGGATATTTTTCCATGAATCCTGGGTCATGGGCTGGCCGACGAGTGTTTGAAGGTGTCTGATGGCGGCAGCTTGTTTCGGTTCTAGATTCGCGAGCTCTTCAAGTTTTTCACTAGTACTAAGCGTCTGGGTACCTTTATTTTTAGCGGCTTCTCTAAGCTTCGCTTGTACACTCTCATCGGTAATCTTCTCTTTGGGCGCTTCGGCGCCTTTTGCTGCTTCGGGTGACGGCGCTTCCGCTTTGGCTTCTTGAGTTTTTTTATCTGCTTGCGCTCTTCTTTCTGCCGCTCTTCGTTTCACGCCCTCTGGTAACCGATACGGCTTTTCTACTTCATGAGACGGCTTTCCTGCGCCTGATAATTTTCTTGCAAGCTCTAAAATTGCCTGAGGCCCGCTTTTTTCTTTATCTCCTGCCATATGCTTTTTTAATTATACGTTTATATTATTGTATCCTGCCACGCCTTGTATCGCAAGCCACCCCAGAATAGGTTAGTCACCCTCCGGGTGGATTAGCTTGACACCTTTTCTTACTGACTTTACACTCAAGAGGGGATATACTCTTTTTTGTTATACTTTTAGTATGCCATGGCAAGCGTTTCTGGGGTTAAGCATCCTTGCTGAAGTATGCGGAAGACTGATTCAGCGAGTTTTACTTCGCGATGACAAAAGTGATCCAATTGCCTATCTTATCGTTTTTCTGTTCGTGGCGGGGTTTCTGATCGGAATATACGCGGTCGTTACTGGATTTCATATTCCTCCGCTTGGGCCGATTTTGCCAAACCTCCTTCTTATGCCTGTACTTTATGGCGCGGCGAATGTCTTCATCTTCAAGTCTCTGAAATCAACCGAAGCGTCTGTCTTTACGGTCCTTTTTGCATCTCGGGCTTTATGGCTTATCTTTGGCGCGCTTATTTTCTTGCATGAACGGTTTATCTCAACGCAATTCTTGGGAGCATTTCTTATCATTGCAGCGGTCGTTCTTGTTTCCTGGAAGCGTCAGAAAATATCATTGCAGCGCGGGGAACTATATGCCATACTAGCTGCTCTTCTTTTTGCTGTTGCAATCCTTAACGATTCGTTTATCGTGAAAACATTCGACGTCGTATCGTATGAAGCAATTACCTATATCGCCACCTCTCTTTTTATCTGGCTTATCTACCGGCATAAAACTCGTGAAGTGCTATCGCTTGCCAGGGATACGATCATTGGGAAAATTGCTTTTCTTTCAATCGCCTATTCGATCTCGTCTGTTGGATACTTCATGGCGTATAAACTTGGGAATAATGCGGCACAGCTTGGAGCTCTCTATCAACTATCAAGCGTACTGACGGTTCTTTTCGCAATAGTCCTTTTGAATGAAAAATCGAACGTGAAGACAAAGATATTTGCGGGGTTATTAAGTTTTGCCGGTATGCTCCTGGTGAAATAAGATCTCTAACAACCGCCCCTATCCTAATAAATCAGTAAGCTTTTTATATATATCCTTTCTGTGACGGATAAGAACAATATATATCTCATTGTTGATTTTACGGTATACGATGCGATAATTCCCCACCCGTACACGAAATATATGAGGATATCCGGTTAACCGTTCTTCTCCCAGGGGATTTGAGGCTCTCAGTGATCGTATTTTTTGTGCTATGGCGATTTGGTCAAATGTGGGAAGTTTTTTGAGCTCTTTCTCCGCGCGAGGTGATATTCGAATAGTCATATACCCAGCTCTTGGGCCACGTCGTCAAAATTCCGGCCTTTGGAAAAGTTTGAGTTTTTTACCGCGGCTATATCCTCTTTTTCTTCAAGAAACCGGAGAATTTTTTCAAATAGCGACTTGCCTACCACGTAGGCTTGCACTTTGTTGCGATTTTCTATCACCACGGGATAATCCGCAGCTTGCGCGATAACGGATGATGGATTAGCTTTAAGCTGAGAAATTGAAATCGTCGTCATATGTACATATGATAGCATCATCTGGTCGTTTGTCAAGACCTATTATATGGTCTTAAATGAAGACCAACTATATCGGGTCAATGCGATGCCACATACAATGCATGCTTTGCAATGTGCTCAGCAATCCCACTTGGTACGAATTGATCAATCGGTAACCCCCTTTTTACCCGCTCGCGGATCTGGGTCGAGGAAATATTGCTGCCGATGAGGAGCTCATGATGGATTACCTTCATGCCTTCATATAACGGCTCGTTGGGGTATCCCAAGCGCGGGAAGACAAAAAATGGCATCGCAGCAAGGAGTTTTTCCCAATCCAGCCACTGATGAAATCCTGGTAGCTGGTCAGAGCCGATGATAAACGAAAATTTGTGCTCTTTCGGCAAAAACGGCAGGATGCGGACCGTCTCGCCATCAAGCTGGTTATCTATTTCAATCGTCGATACGTGCGTTCGGGGCAAATCAAGTAACCGCGTCATGGCGAGCCGATCACTAACCGAGGCCACTGGCTTTACCGGGCTTTGACCGTAGTTAGGCACAAACCACACTTCGTCCGTATCGGTAAAATCCAATACCTGCCTTGCTACAAATAAATGGCCTAAATGTGGTGGGTTAAAACTTCCACCCAAGATCGCTATGTTCATAGTTTATGGTTAATCGTTGATCGTTCGTCGTTCATCGTAGAACGCAAAGATTTTTTAAGAGCACTTATTTTACGAGCAATTTTTTCAATCTGTTCAGAACATTCGAGAAATTCCTTTTCATCTATTAATTGACGCCGCTTAGCAATAGTAATAACTGCTACGCATTCATAACATGACCCACGGGCAAGATCAAGAAAATGGAGAAATTCCTTTGTCCCCCTACTGGTTCCTTCTGCGATATTAAGCGCTATGGAAACCGATGCTCGCTTGAACTGATCTGTTAATCCAAAAAGTTCCTCTCGAGGCCATTTCCGTGTGTAATTATAAACGCTATCTATTAAATCCAAGGCATCTTGATAAACAATAAGCTCTTCAAATCGAAACATATGTCTTACGATGAACGATCAACTATCAACGATGAACTACTTGTTTATCTTCTTGGTGTATCGCTCTCTGCTGCTCCGAATGACTTTTTCCCTATTTTGGTTGCGGCTCTTGGGAAGCGGCAAGGTGGTTGCCGAAAACGGGTTCGTCGTATGGTTATCTATCGAAAGCTTGGTCACAATCTCATAATTACCGAGCCCCACCAATTCCTCTTCTTTGTATTGGAGCCCGAATTCTTTGGCTAAAATCCGCGCATCGGTCGCCCCCACGCTAAAAGAGGCAATCGAGCCGGCGTTGCCGAAAATCGCTTTTTGCACGTCTTCATCTATTTGTCCTATATATTGGTTGGCGAGGGTGAGGTCAAGTCGGTATTTGCGCGCTTCGGAAAGAATCTTGATGAAGGAGGTAGTTGCGAAATTCTGAAACTCGTCGACGTAGAGGTAAAAATCCCGCCTTTCTCCTTCTGCGACATACACGCGGTTCATCGCGGCAAGCTGAATTTTGGTGATGATCATGGCGCCCAGAAGGGCACTACTATCTTCTCCCAACTTCCCTTGCGACAGGTTGACGATGACAATTTTCCCGTCGTTCATCATAGACTCCAAGTCAATCGTCGACACCGGGCTCCCGACGATATTGCGGATGGTTTGCGACGAAAGAAACTGTCCGACCTTGTTTAATATCGGCGACACAGCTTCAGAGCGAAACTGCGGGCTCATTTTTGCAAATTCATTGATCCAGAAATTTTTCAGGACCTGATCGGGCATCCTTTCCACCACATTTGCCCGGTAATGTTCGTTCGTGAGAAGCTCCGGCACCTGAAGAAGCGTACTGTTGGGCACACTGAGAAGTGTAAGGATGGTGTTTCGCAAAATATATTCAAGCCTCGGCCCCCAGCTTAAATGATAGAGTTTGTAAAAAATAGACACGATGCCGGAAGAAACCAGTTCTTTGTATGCCGCATTTTTCACCTCAAGCGGATTTAAATGAAACGGGTATTCGATGTCCGAAGGGTCCAGATAGGCGACGTCGTTAATCCGATGCGACGGGACATAATCCAAAAGGATATCGCAGAGATCTCCGTGCGGATCAACGACAGCGACACCTTCGCCATTTTTCATGTCGTTAATCGCCATGTTGGCAATCATGGTGGATTTACCGGTGCCGGTTTTCCCGACGATATAGACGTGCTTCCTCCGATCGTCTTTTTTAATCCCAAATGTCGCCGGCCGGTTTTTAAACTCCGTTCGGGCAAAAAAGTTTATCCGCCTTTTCTCCTCTTCATTGTCCGTAGCAATCGGTAAATTTTCCGGTGCTTCCCCGGTAAGGTGAGCGCCCCAGGAAATATTTTTAATCATGGATGTCGCAAGTCCCGGCGGATGCCAAAGAGACGCTAACTCACTGGCATTGACTACCTGATGACGCGGTGCCACGTCTCCGTTTCTCTCCACAAACCCGTGCTCCAGTTTCTTTTTTTGCCAAAATGCCGGCTCTACTATGGCAAGTCCGTTTCCTTCCCCCAGGGTATATACCCCAAATGTCCCCCCTAGCGCATATAAAAGCTCTTTTGCGCGCGTCTCGTTGGCAGCCACAGCGACGATGCGGATGGCTGCTGAAAATCCTACCTGGGATATTTTTGACTCAATGAGGCGTGCATGCGGATGGGTTTTGGTGCGACCGGTTGTTGAAGACGGATCAGGAATTCCCTGGGCCACTACCTGTGCCCCTGTCCGCTGCCACCCCGCCCCGGCGGGGCTGACGCGAAATTGCACCGCTGCTGCTTCGCCGATAGGGAGTTTGGCTATTTGCCCCAAAATACTTGCCATAATATCGAGATCTTTTATGTCTTTATAGGTTTTTAGCGGATAGTAGAACGAGTTGGTAAACACGAGTTGCCCCATGGCATGCGGCAAAGATAAAAAATGTGGGGCATAATCAGGAGACGACGACAACACGATCTTCGGATAATGTGCCGTCAATTGACTTTCTACATAGGTCTGCGCATGTTGGGGGACACCGACAAAAAAGTGGATACGCGAATTCACGGAAACCAGTTCAAAGCTGAAGTATTTTGGCACGTGCCTGGATCCGAACAGGCGACTCAATAGTCCCCCGCGTCCACCCGAAGCACCCAGAGCCGCAAATACCTGCTCCATGGCGGTAGGTGTTTCTTCGCTGTCTCGCGCGTTTTTTACCTCCAACAGCACAAACGGAGAGTCCATGAGAACATTCTAGCACACTCGAATTCCACAGGGATCCCGCACCATATTGGGTGCGAGACTTCGTTTCTCGTGAAAACTCGAAACTGTGGTTTTCACGATTCTGATGCGCTTTGCATCACTTGCGGATTCCCCTTTTCGCACCTACAATAGAGAAACGACACATACATGTGTCGGCGAATTGGTATGGAACAACATCCTGTCCCGCAAAACGTTACCACTTTTCAATTTCGCCTCATCGGCGACATGACCATAAAGCAATTTGGATACCTCGCTGGTGGTGCAATTTTAGCGTACATTTCCTACAAACTCCCCCTTCCTTTTTTCTTCACCTGGCCCCTGGCGATCACCTTCGCCATGGGGGGATTTGGTTTTGCCTTTGTGCCGATTGAGGAACGCCCCATGGATATATGGGTGATGTCATTTATAAAAAGTGTGTATAGTCCGACACAATTTGTGTGGCATAAAGCCCCACCTGCGCCACCGCAACCCGCACAACCAGCGCGCGCGGCGACGCAACCAGGACTGACGAAGCCAACGCCAGCGCCCGCTTTCCCCACAAGCCCAACACCCATCCCTCACCCGGTAAACCCGCAAACAACGACCGGCAAGCCGAAAACAGATATCCTTCAAAGTCTATTTGGCGTAAAACCATCTACGCAAATTACGCCCACTCTCCCGACCCTGCCACAACAAAAACCCACCGGTGGTTCTGTGTTGAGCTCCCAGCCGAGACAAAATCCCTTTGACTGGTTGATTGGCATGTTTATGGGGAAACCAAAGCCGCCAACCGGGAATGCGTCATTTTTTCCCCAAAACACTCCCAGTGTCCCCATGCCATCGGTTACCGGCAAACACTTTGACTTGTCCCCGCCTCCCATTGTGTCGCGGCCAAGTCCCAAAATTATCGCGGAGACTCAAGAAAAAGAGCATGCGCTGGAACACAAAGTTCAGGAACTAAAATCTGAACTTGAAACGAAAACCATGACCGAATCGCGCATTCTCGAGCTACAAAAACAACTTACCGAAGTGCTCGGAGAGCGCGAGCGCATGGAAAAAGAGCTTGCGGCTCTTCGAAAACAGGTGGTTCCCCCATCGGCTCCGGCGGCCGCGCCCCAAAAACCACCCCAAACACAAACGCACGGAGCTGCCCCCCCGAGTGCTGCCTCCGTGGCTTCACCCAAACAGCCCACGGTAAAAATTATTACCCCGGAAGGAGCGGTTAGAGCCGGGCTCCCCAAGCTCACCACCTTCCCCAATGTCGTGACCGGCATCGTAAAAGACAGCGAACACAATTTGCTACCCGGTGTTCTCGTCACCGTGAAAGACAGAGAAGGACTTCCGCTTCGGGCGCTAAAAACCAATCGAATCGGCCAATTTGCCGCTTCCACCCCTCTTTCTAATGGCGTCTACTTTATAGAAATCGAAGATCCGCGCAGTCGTTACTCGTTTGACCGCGTACAAATAACGTTTAACGGCACTGTCGTTCCGGCGCTTGAAATTATCGCAAAGAGCCAAAAAGAAATTTCCCGGGCAAAATTGGAAAAAGAACTTTTTGGCAATCAAAAATCATAAGTATCATGGCACAACAAACGATTGTTCCCATTCGGTCTACCACACAGATATTCACCGAAATCGAAACGGTCGACCGCGACATTATCATGTTTGCCGATGGATCCTGCTGCATGATCGTTTCTGCTACAGCAGTCAATTTTGGCCTCCTTTCGGAAAAAGAACAAGATTCAATTATTTTATCCTACGCAGGACTTATCAACTCGCTCTCTTTTCCCATACAGCTGCTTATCCGCACCCAGCACAAAGACGTTACGGCATACCTACGGCTCCTTGAAGACCAGGAGCGTAAAGAAAAGAATCCAAAACTTACCAAAAGCATTCATGAATACCGTTTGTTTGTGGCTGCCACGGTAAAAGAAAAAGACGTGCTCGACAAAAAATTTTATATCATCGTTCCATTTTCCAGTCTCGAGCTTGGCATATCCACTAAGGTGTTTTTCGGAAGCAAAAAACGAGGACTCCCCTATGACCGGTCGTATATTTATGAACGGGCACTCATGGTGCTCACTCCAAAGCGCGACCATGTCATTCGTCTGTTAAACCGCTTAGGGCTTCAGGCTAAACAATTAACGAACCAGCAACTTATTAAACTGTTTTTCACAACATACAATCAAGATGTCCCACCGCCGGATGAAGCGACGGTTCAAAAAACAATAGGAAAGTAAGTCTATGGCTGATATCAAAACGTTCTTAAAAAAATTTATTGACCCTATGCCCGATGCCAAGCCGCTACCGGGTATTGCCGAAGGGCCGATGTTTGTCAAAGATATTATCGCCCCACCGGTAGTTGAAGTAGATTTTGATTTTCTAAAAATCGGCAACTATTACTTCCGCACGTTTTTTATCGCTGGGTACCCCAGGTTTGTCAGCGCAAATTGGCTTGAACCGCTCATTTCTTTTAACCATACCCTGGATATCGCCATGTATATTTACCCCACCCGTTCAGAGGAGGTCCTTGAAAACCTCAAGCGCAAAGTGGGAGAGATGGAAGCCACCATCCAATCCGACATGAAACGCGGGCGCGTGATAGAACCGTCTATCCAGGTAGCCTTAGAGGACGCCCTTGCCCTTCAACAAGAGCTTGCTAAAGGCGCGCAAAGGTTTTTCCAATTCGGCCTCTATGTCACCATACCCGCCAAATCCCTTGAGGACCTCAATAAAGCCTCAAAGCAAGTTGAGGCAACCCTCGCGTCCCTTCTTATCGTCACTAAACGCGCGGTACTCCAAATGGAGGAAGGATTTAAAACCACGCTCCCCATGGGGCAAGACCGGCTTGTCATCACGCGCAACATGGACACGACGTCTCTTGCCACCACATTTCCGTTTACCACATCAGAGCTGACCGCCAACGAAGGTATTATGTATGGCATCAATGAACACAATGACAGCCTGGTAATTTTTGATCGGTTTACCCTGGAAAACGCCAACACGGTCGTGTTTGGGAAATCAGGCGCCGGAAAAAGCTACATGGTAAAACTCGAAATTTTGCGAAGCCTCATGTTTGATACGGAAGTTATTGTCATTGATCCGGAAAACGAATACGAAAAGCTTACCCACGCCTTGGGCGGCGAATACATCCGATTCCACTTTGGAACAACCACAAAAATAAACCCATTTGACCTTGCGCTCCTTAATAAAACCGCGGGACAAAGTGACGACAGCGAGCTCAATCAAAAAGTATTATCGCTCCATGGATTTTTCCGCGTCGTCATGGGGAACCTAAACCCCACCGAAGACGCGCTTTTGGACCGGGCGCTTATTCTCACCTATAAGCAAAAGGGTATTACTCCGGACCCGGCTACCCAGCAAAAAGAGCCGCCGCTCATGGAAGACTTATACAAAACGCTCGTGGGCATGGAGGAACCTTTAGCAAAAGGGCTTGCCGATCGGATAGAAAAATTCGTCAAAGGAAGTTTGGTCGGAATTTTTGACCAGCAGACCAATGTAGAAATCCGAAACCAATTGACCGTTTTTTCCATCCGCGACCTGGAGGAGGCGTTGCGGCCGATAGCCATGTATCTCATCCTTGATTTTATCTGGACCAAGGTGCGCCGCGACACAAAACGGCGAATTCTCATCGTCGACGAAGCGTGGTACATGATGAAATACCCGGACTCCGGCGCATTTCTCAATTCTATAGCCAAGCGCGCCAGAAAGTACTACCTGGGTCTCACAACGATCACCCAGGACGTTGAAGATTTCCTTTCTGTCGACCTTGGGAAGGCTATTATTCAAAACAGCAGCCTTCAAATACTCCTGAAGCAGTCCGTGGCGGCAATCGACAAAGTAGCGGAAATATTTTATCTCTCTGAAGGAGAAAAACATTTGCTCCTTTCTGCGGATATCGGCGAGGGGTTATTTTTTGCGGGACCGGCACACGCGGCTATCCGCGTCATTGCGTCGCCCCAGGAACACGCGCTTATTACCACAAATCCTCAGGAGATTGAAGAAAAAAAGGCCCAACAAGCCGCGGCAGCGCTGCAAAAACCAGCGCCCCCATCGTCGGGGCATGTCATGATCCCATCGCCTCCGCCGACCAAAATACCACCTGCCAACCGGCCGATTTTTACCGTCGAAACGATTAAAAATGAAACGCCCGGTGTTCAATCAAAATCCTCATAAGGAATATATATGGCAACCGAACCCGAGACCATAGAAGAGTTTTTTAAGCGCAAGAATATTGAGTCTATTATCAGAGGTGGCAAAAACAAAGAGCTGGAAGCACTCTTCTTGGAGTTTAGTCAATGCTTCCCCGATCACAGCAAACCGCAAGAAATACTCAACGCCGCGACTCAGGAAGAGCTCGAACGAGAAATAGTCAAGTTTTTTGAACGTTTAAACCCAGAACAAGCGCTGCCTCAAATAAAAGGAGAGAGAAGCACGCTATCCCCTAATACTCTCCAGGGGGTACCCATAATAACCGAACAGTTTCGCGCTGCATCCAAACACGCAGAAGAAGAACTGGTCACCCGGGGTGCTCACGCAAAAACATTGCGAGAAACCTATGTCCACCGCCTTTTAGACAATTGGCTACTAAGAAGCCAAGAGCAAATCCAGGACGCGAAGACACTTGAGGAAGCTCAACGCTTAAGCCAGCCGGCCACAGGCGACATAGACACCCTAGAAAAAACACGCCAGTATCTCGATAAGGTTGCTCGCGACAAACGATTCGCTCAACAAAGGGAAATACTTGAAAATGCAAGCCAACAGGAAGAATACAACGGGATTGCCCAGATGGACCAATCCAACAAGCGCGCCGAAGAAGTCTTTTTTGAAGTCCAAAAAGGTGTCATTTCCCAAAAAAATCCTCCACCACGACTCGATATTTTATTTTCAGAGGCGATCAAACAGTCAGACGAGAACCCCACAAAATTAGCGTCTGCGGTAGCCGACGGAGCCATGGCGACCGCCCGGATTGCCAGTGTCATGTCTTCTGATGTACCAGAGCGTCTTCCCGTGGACGGACTCGAGTTTTTGGGGGCAATCGCACAGGGGCCAGCTGAAAACGCTTTGAAAATCCCTGCGGGTCTTATTTTTAACCGTCTAAACCCAGAACAGCAGCTTATGGTTGTCCGAGGTGTGTTTGAGAGATCGCTTGCAAGAATCGAGGGGGTGACCCAGCCCACCGGAGAATTTCTCGCAGCCTCTTCCTGGCTTAAAGAAGTGTTGCGCACGGAGAACCAAGCAGCTGCACAAAAAGCAGCTGGCACCGCGCTCGCAACAGGGGTGGGCAAAGTCGTTGATGACGTCTTTGGTGCATTTCGTGGGGTCAGCCCGGAGACCATTGAGCGCATGAATGCGGCATGGGCCAATGTGTCAAGCCGTGGTGTCGCTGGCCCCGGCGGCACCGCAATACCCCCCAGGCTGCCAAATACGGGGACCTTAAGCATGGCTTTTCTCTATATGCATTCTCCTGAATCTTTCACGTTTGCCCCAAATGTCAACAGAGGGTGGGCGCTTGCGCGGATCGCTGGTTCTGCGGCCAAATCGGGTGTTACAACGTTAGCTAAAAAGGGTCTAAGCAACCTCTTGGGCAAACTCTTTGGTGGTGCCATCGGCACCGCGCTGGGTGGACCAGGAATCGGTACCGCACTGGGAGGCGCACTGCTAGGTAAAATTATAGAAAAAGCCGGCAGCCTTTTGGGAAAGGTGGCGAATTTTTTATCATTTGGCGCCCTGGGTGCTCTTTTTGGAAAGGAATCCTCCAGGGAAGCCGCGTTGATTATAATTGTTACCATCTGCGCTGTTATTGGTCTAATAATTAATCCCCTACAGCTTGCAGAGAATGCAAAAAGCGCGGACCTTGCAATAAATATTGGAGGAGGTGGTAGCAATTTTCCTCAATACCCCAATATTCCATTCCAAAACAGCAATATTACCGCTTGCCCTGTTCAAAACCACAACTATAGTATAACCCAGTGCCCAGGAAACCCCGGAGACACACATCGCATTCTTTATGCATACGACATCGGTATTCCAAATGGTACGCCGATTTACCCCACACATGATGGTGTCGTTGTATATGCATCGTGGAGCACGGCGGGGTACGGTAATCTTGTTATTGTCAAAGGCACCACCCCTTCACCAGAAAGCAAAGATTACTATACCTATTATGGCCATTTTGGAACGGGCTCAATTTTTGTCTCAGTCGGCGAAAATGTTACTGCCGGAGTAACTGTTTTAGGGCTTTCAGATAATACCGGCAATTCTACTGGACCACATCTTCACTATGAGTGGAGACCGGCAAGCAATGAACCGGCCAAACATTATGATGTACAATTTTTATTGCCATCCTGTAATTACCCAGGGCAATCACAATGTGCGCCATAGGAGGAATATATGAATAAACAGCAACTTATCGTTCTTATTATAATTACTCTCATAGCTTTTCTTGGAGTTGTTCTTTTTACCCAGATACGCAAACAGGCTAATGTCGGGATTCAAACGTCTCCATCGCCTACTATATCTCAAACGCTACCGCCTCCATTTCCATCACCCGTCGCTGATGCGCCACTGGCGACCTATGACACCTCATTACTGAAGGAGGCGTTTCCCACAAGTGTCCCCGCTTACACTGTTGTCTCTGTCACCGCTCTAGAGGGCGCCGCAACGAGGATGGCAAACGTATTAGGGTTTAGCGGTAAACCAACAATTGCCAAGTCTCCAAAAGGTACCTATTATTCGTGGGCCAACCAGCTAACCAGTGTGGTTATTGGTCCGGATGCTCAATTTGTCGATTTTTCTTCCCCTACGCCCAAATCTCTCTCTCCTCTAACAGATCCCGATGCATACTTTGCTCTTCGTGCCAATACTCTTATTTCCTCTTTGTTCCCCAATCTCGTCGTATCCACGCCAACATACGCGTATTATGCGCCCACGCAAGACTCTCTAAATTATACACAGCGGTCTAATGCGACTGCGATAGAAATTTCCTATCAACCGCTCCTTAATAATTTACCGATTTTTACTTTGTATCCCTTTCAATCAAAAATCACGATACGATACGGATCAGATAAATCTCTTTTATACCTTTCCGCGCCCATCTACCCACCTTTCAATAACAGCGGATCGATTATGAACATCGCGACTCTTGATGAGGTAAAGCAAAAGCTTTCTGCAAATCAAGGAGTTATTCTCTATGCTTATGCCTTGGGAGATGAAAATTCATGGAACCCCGTGCGATATTCTTTTTCGACGATAAAAATTACCAACGCAGAACTTGCATACTACTTCGATTTTGCTCGCTCATCATTAAGTCCAATTTATGTATTCTATGGAACGGCACCAGACGTAACGACGGGAAAAACTGTCAATATTGAGGTTGCAGCGTCAGCAACGCCATAGCACTGGCTTACCCAGAGGACACTCGCACGGGCATAATGATATGGAGAAACGAATCGTCTTTCACAGGCCGAAACACACCGGAATTAAGCGACCCTGTCATTTCAAACAGCACCTCTTCTTCTTTGTAGTTGGCTAAAAACTCCAAAAGGAATCGGCTGTTAAACGCGATGTCCCCTCCCTCGCCGTCTACTTTTGCCTCCACGTCAACTTGATTTTCGCCGACCTGCGGAGTGTTCGCCGATACCGTGACTGTTTGATTTTCAATATGAAATTTTATAATGTTTGCGTTTTCCCGTGCAAACACGGCAGCAGACCGCACCGCGCAGGAAAGTTTTTCTTTGTCTAGTAAAACACGCGTGTTATGTGAACTCGGGATAATTTTTTCAAAATTCGGGTACTCCCCATCAATAAGCCGCGTGTGAACTTCTGTGTCGCCAACGACAAAGACGAGTTGCCCGTTGCCGGGCTTTATCATTCCTATTTGCTTTACGTCTTTTTCCTCCAGGCTTACTTTCGACACCTCAAGGAGAGCCCGTGCAGGAACAACCAAATCAAGATCCTCGCTTGTTACGTGAGCAAGGTGTTTTACGGAAAGCCTATACCCATCAGTGGCAGCAAGGGTGGTCGGGCCGTCGTGCTGCTTTATTTTTACTCCGGTAAGGAGCGGGCGCCCTTCGTCTGTTGACGCTGCGAATGTAACCAGCGAAAGCGCGTCGACAATTTTCTCCTTGTCTAGAACTGTTTTTGTTTTTGGGTTCACCGTGGCGACTGGGGGAAATTCACCTGCGGAAACTCCGGGTATCGTCGCGCGAAATCCGCCGCAGGCGACATGAAGGCTCCCCTCTTGGACGGTAAGCTGCACTGCTTCCTGCGGGAGTGATGTCACAAACTCGGTAAACAAGCGAGAAGACACACAAATGCCCCCTTCTTTTTCTGTTTTCGCCCCCACCCAAACGACCTCGGTTGTTTCCAGGTTTGTTGCGACAACCCGGAGCCTTCCTTCTTCAGAAGACAGGAGAATATTCTGCATAATAGGAAGCTGTGCTTTTATCGAAACCGTGCGCGTTACACGAGCAAGCGCGCGTAAAAGGTTTTCCTGAAGAACTGACGTTTTCATAAAGATAACTATCCACCCAATGGGTTATTAACAATGAGCATTTCTAGTTTATTAATTAGTAGTAGATAATAGAAATCGGCGTGGAAAAGTGTATGCTTTTTTACGGGACCTGTCAACGACGCGTTGGGCAAGACAAAACAATAAAAGAAAAGAAGAAAAAAAGTGGGGAAAACCATGTGGATATCTTTGTGGATAAAAAAGGAAAAAAAGAGGATAAGTGGAAAACAAAAGAGTTCTACGCCCATAGCTTTAGTTTTATACCCTCAACCGCATCTCGAAGCCGGGTGTTTGTGGATAACTCGTGAGTAATGGTTTCTACCCCGTGCATAATCGTCGTATGGTCTCTTCCGCCGATGGTTCCGCCAATGTCGTCAAGTGTGAGCCCGAGCTCTATGCGACAGAGATACATGAAAACCTGTCTTGGTCGGGCAATGGGCCTGTCTCTTTTTGGACCCTTTATGGTTGTTGTTTTTAATCCATAGTAGGCCGCGACGGCGTCAAGCACCTCTTGTGGAAGAACTCTCTTTGTTTGTTTTGTGGTGCCCTCCGCCTTTGGTTTTATGCTTAGAAGAGAAGAAACAAGCTCGGGGGTTACTGTGACTCCCTTGGTTGCAATTTCTGTGGTGAGCCGCCGCAAAAATCCCTCTATGGCTCTGGTGTCGGTTATGTTTGCTGCAATAAGCTGGCCTGCCTCCGGTGGGACAACCAACCCAAGCGCTTTTGACTTAATATTGATAATAGCAATGCGTAGTTCAAAATCCGGCGCCGCTACGTCAACCGTAAGTCCACCCTCAAACCTGCTTCTTAGTCGTTCTTCAAGTCTTGAGATTTCTGACGGAGGACGGTCTGACGTGAGAATAATTTGTCCTCCTTCCCTATGAACCGCGTTAAATGTGTGGAAAAATTCTTCTTGTGCGGTTGTTTTCCCGGCGATAAATTGGACATCGTCGACAAGAAGAAGCTGTGCGCTTCGATATTTTTGCTTGAATTGGCGGGCTGATTTTGTTTGGATTGCCTCAACGATTTCATTGAGAAACTCTTCTCCCATGCAGTACACCACGCGCATGGTTTGTTTTTCTCTTAAGAGGCTGTTGGCAACCGCGTGCATAAGATGGGTTTTCCCTACTCCGACGCCACCATAGAGAAAAAGGGGATTATACGCAGACCCTGGATTTTTTGCAACGGCCGTTGCGGCTGCGTATGCCATTTGGTTGGACGTAGAGACCGCAAATCCCTCAAAATTGTATTCCGGTAATATGTGGAGCTTTTTGGCCATAGTAGACGCGCTGGCCGTGGGAATCTCCTCGTTTTGTGTAAATAACGGGCCGACGTCTCTTGGAGAAAGGGTATCTTTTTGTGCTGCAATCGCAAAGATGAGGCTAATATTTTGTTTTGTGTGGTGATCAAGAACGCTTTTTACCAGTGAGTAGTAGCGGGTTTCCACAAGCGTCCGCATGAGGGGATTCGCAAAGCCAATCGTTGCGACGCCGTCGGCGAGCGACACCAGCTGCGAGTGGGCAAAATGCGTTTGATATGTTGCTTTTGAAACAGACAGCTCGAGTTCCGCAAGTACTGATTTCCAGAGTTTTTCTGTGTCCATATGTTTATTACATCAAGGGTAGAATTTTGGGGCCGTGCCCCGCGAAGTCCCGCGACGCGGGACGAAGTGGGGATAAGTTGTCCACATAGTAGACAAGTCATTTTCATCTGTCAAGGGGTGATGTACAAATAAAATGAGTAGTATATAGTGATATGGTCTCGCGCGTTGACAACGTTGTCTTACCATGAAAAAAGCGATGCATACGATCCAACAAAATTTATGGATGGTTGTTTTTTTACTCCTTTTGTTGTTTTCCGTGTTGCTGGGTGACGGGAAACAACCCATTGGAGATGCGGTACTAGGCTTAGGAGTTGTCGGTCTGTATTTGATTTTACGAAGAAGCCAGTCGTTCCGGACTATCCCTCGGGCGCTTACTATTCTTTGGCTTTCTGTTTTAGGGTATGTGGCTATTCGAGCGTTTACCTCTATATCCATCGGGTACTCGCTTTTTACGCTCGCTCGATATGTGGCAGCGTATTTGGTTTTTTCGCTCTTCTATACAAAAGCGAAAAAAGAGCAAGTGTCTTTTTTTTCCTCGTTATTGGTATGTCTTGGAGCGGTAGTGATTGTGGCGTCTTTTTTCCTTGCTTTTTTTCCTGTGGCTTATTGTGTCCCACCTGTTTCACTCATGAGTCTCCTGTGTATTCGATATGGTCACGGGTATGGAGCTATCCTTGTCGTTTTGCTGTTGCCCTTGGTATATGCGCGTGCCGTGAATCAAAAAAACGTGGGCAACGCTCTTTTTTTATGTATATACACATTTGGGGCGGTATTTTCGTCCGCTCGCGGCGCTTTGGTGTTACTGTCTTTGTATGTGTTTTGGAAGATTTGGAAGATGCTCACGAAAGGAAATACAAAACAGATAGTAATACCTTTGGTATTATTCGTGTGCCTCATCACCACATTTGTTTTGATTCAAAGCGTGAGCTCTGGTGCCCTGGGTGGGCAATGGAGAGTCGGAAATGGGCAAGCGCGTGAATATGTTCAAAAGCCTCCTCTGTATAACGACTCCAGGTTTGTTTATTGGTCTCAAGCGATCAGCGCTTTTGTAAAAAAACCATTGTTTGGATATGGACCCGGAACTTTTTATCTTCAATCAAAAAGCCAGCAGACGAATTTGCACGTATCCTCATGGTTTGCTCACAATGTCGCACTACAAACACTCGTTGAGCTGGGCATTGTGGGTGTTTTTCTTGTGTTTGGATTGTACATATTTGTTTTGCTAAAAACGAGAAACAGTGTTTTCTTAAAAAACAACGATATGTACCAATGGGTGGCACTTGGTGAAGGGGCGCTTCTCTGTTTTATGTACGCGTGGGTAGATGTTGGCTTTGATTTTTTTGTCGTTTGGCTCTTGTGGTGGGCTATTGTTGGTTTACTTCTGGGCACGGCAGCTACGAAGAAGTCCAGTGTTGAAAAGAAACAGCGATTGACATTGATAAATATGGTTTGTTTAGTTTTTCTTTTTGGTTTTTCCTTTCTGTCGATTGTTGGGTATCTTTTGCTTGCTTTCGGCTATCAACAGCTCGCGTTTTTTGTTTCGCCATATAACACAAGTATTACGACCACTTTATTAGGGAGCCTGAAACAAGACCATAAACTTATTACATCGCAAGAAAAGCAGATTGTTTTATTGTTTCATCGAACAGACCCGGACACATTATTTCTATTGGCAAATGCTACAAGTGGCGATGATCGTGATGAATTCTATCGAGAAGCAATCACAAGGGATCCGCAAAATGTCGGTTTTTTAAAACAATCTATGCAGATTTTATTGCAAGACAAAAACTACAACTCGGTAGTAGATGTGATTATTAACTATATAAGACAAACATTTCCAAATCACAATACAATTCTGTCTTCAATTGCCCCCCTTAATCTTAATGGATCCATTAGTGACTCAAACCGTGAACAACTACTAACATTATTGAGTCTGGGTAATAGCGATGCGGTCTTGGCTAAATTTCTGTATCTTCTCGGCGTAGGAATGATCGATAAGAATCCCAAATTGACGATGCAGTTGTGGAAAAGGAGCTCCGATCTATTGCCAGCCTGGAATTATTTTTATATAGAACTCGCATCGTTGCAGTATCATGTGCTGAATAATGATAATTCTGCAAAAAATACTCTTGGCACCTGCCTAATACACATTCCACACGACTCATTTTGTACAGATATTCTCAATAATACAAATGATACACCTCTCCCAGGATCTCTTGAAAAATCCATTCTGACGATTCCGAATTAACTTCACTATGTTTCATAAAACGATTACTTTTAATAGAAAGGTATTGGAACCCCTTCTAATTTTCTGCATCTTTCTGCTTGCGTTGGCTCTACGATTTTATAATTTCAGCCAGCGCACAGATTGGCACGGAGGAGATGGCGCTAGAGATTATATCGTGGCATATCAAATGGCCTTTCATAATGAAAATCTATTAGTCGGACCAACAGCCTCAGGGAACAATTTCTATTACCCGCCATATTATTACTATTTTTTATCGATACTGATTCGGATCAACGACTCCCCGCTCTTTATGGCTGGTTTTTTCACAGTTCTTCATAGTCTCTCTGCAATAACTATTTACTTCATCGGGAAAAAAATTAACGGTCCCCTTTCTGGTTTTGTTGCAAGCCTTTTATGGGCTACAAGTGTAGGAGCGGTAAGTTTATCACTCCAATTTCATGGAGCAGTGAATGCCTTACCGTTTTTCCTATTCGCAACACTTGGTTATTTTTCAGGAATTAAAAACAAAAATAATTTACTGATCATTATAAGTTTTATCTTCCTCGGATTTTCCGCTGCCTTCTCTTATGTCGTGTTAATTCTATTTCCGCTCTTTTTGCTCTATTACTACCGTCACGGTAATGTAAATATACTAACAAAAGTTGTCGTGACGCTTTTTTGTTTCTTTCTGCTTTTCGATCTTCTTTTCCCTCTTTTGTTGTATTTCAAAAAAGATATCATCATCCGACACTTTCTGTCCTCGTCAAATATTTCTATAAGTCAAAATTTCCTGATGAAAATTTTAAACATAGGAAGCATCCTTGTAGATAAAGTCGCGGGGTTTAGCGATGTCAGAAATAAATTTTCGCAAATAATAGCCTACGGTACCCTATTTTCTTTATATGTTGTTACACAGAAGAAAAAAATGAGATTTATTGGTTTTCCATTATTAGTAATCATATGGGTAATTGTACTGGGTTTATTACGAAATGGGGAATTTTTTGCCCAATGGATTGATATACCTGTAATCATGCTTTACTTGCTTGTAGGGATTGCGGTGGGACGGTTGTGTAACACAAAGGCGCTAGTAGTAAAGCTCGTTACCATTCTGGCGACTTGTTGTTTATTGTACTTTTCTGTAGATAGATTTTTATATTTGCAATGGCACGATAATAATTTTTATCAGTATCAAAAAATTGCAGAATATTTGATGCAAAACCACGGAAATCCTGATAAATATATTGTCTATGCTTTTGATGAAAATCATTCATTCTGGAATAGTACCAGAATTTGGATTTGGTTTCTTCGTAAGAGTGAAAAAATATTCACGTTGGTGAATTATGGGGTGAATATACACCCACCGAATCAAAGTGTTTATCCCTGGTTTTTTGTATGTGAAACCAAGTTGACAGACAACTGCAGACAGGATATTTTTGATTACTTTACAATTACAGAACTGAAACAAGAAAAGACAATCGATTCTTATACAATATTGTCTAGCAACTGAACACCAGAGAACCTCCGGAAGCCCGTTTTACCGGTTTTCCTTCATGGAGGATAAAATCAAACGCAATAAAAAAGTACAATCTTCCCAATAGCGTTTCGCTAAGCGTCTTGGCTCAAGTATAATTCTCCACAACCACTCAAACCCGCTTTCTCTGAACCATTTGGGTGCTCTTGGCGTTTTCCCAGACAAAATATCGAAGGCAGATCCTACTCCTATTCCTACATAAACAGGGAGATATCGAAAATTTTTCGCGAGCCATACTTCCTGCTTTGGTTGTCCCAGGGACACAAGTAATACATTTGCCCGCGACTGATGAATTAACTCTCGGATATGCCTGTTTTCTAAAAATGTTTCACCTTGGGGCGGACCATAGAAGCCAGCGATAGTCCCACCCTTTTTTACCAGCCCATATTTTTGAACCATTTTATTCAACACATAGTCTGTAGAGCCCAGAAGGAATATCTTCATACCTTTCGTCTTAAGTAGTGTCTTAACCAAATCTGTCCCGCTTACGCGTCCACATCGTGGATACTTTTTAATCCGTAATAACCAAAGGATAGGAACTCCATCGGGAAAAACAATATCAGCAGTTAAATATGCTTGTGTTACTTTTTTCTGCTCGGACATTAAATGGAGCGAATGAACATTGAGGGCAAATAATAGAAGTTTTTTCTTTTTGGATTCTGCCTGGGTAATCTTTTTCAAAACATCGCGGAAACTAAATAACGATACAAAAGAGAGGTCAATCATTATGTTCTCCTGCTTTGTTGAATAACATCAACAATAATTTCATCAATATTCTCTCTCAGGTTGTGCTTAGGGCCCCACCCCAGCCTGCGCAGTTTTGTAGCATCCAACAATCTTCTTTTTGACCCTTCTGGTTTGGTGGTATCATAGTTTACCTGTATATCTTGTTTCTTCATGCATTTCTGTAGTAATTGCACAATTTCAGTGACACTATATTCATCATCGGAGTCAACGTTATACACTTCACCATTTACTCCCCTTTCACCGAGCAACAAAAGGGCTTCAACCACATCTGCTACATGGATAAATGAACGTTTTTGTTTCCCAGATCCGAAAACGTCTACAGAAACGGAGGCACCATTAAATTTTTTTATTAATTCAGGAATACAATGGCCGATGCCATCCACATGATCTCGAACACCATAAACATTAATAAATCGAGCAATCACGGTTTCCATGGAAGAATTTTCCGAGTACCAGTGGGATAACCGTTCCCCCATACGTTTAGCCAGTGCGTACCCTAATTTCGACGGTTCCGGCTCTCCGTTGTCATCTGTTTCTTTTATTGGAGATTGTCGCTCCATCACCTCACGAGAATAAATTGATGCACTACTGACCTGAATAAAACGCTTTACCCCTTCTGCTGCAGCAACACGGAGAGGAATCATTTGCAATAGCATATTCTCTTCAAACATTTTTTGTGTTCTTCCGATGTCATAATTTATTCCCGTATTTAAAGCAGCTAAATTAAACACCAGATCTTGGTCATGTATGACCTTTTTAAGCGTACTTTCTATACGGAGATCCAACAGGTGAAACGTAATGTCATTTTTTACCCCCTGGAGGTTTTTCATTTTTCCTCGAGAAAGATTATCAATCACCGTAATATTTGCACCAACAGAGACAAGTGCTTCCACCAGGTAAGATCCAATGAAACCTGCTCCTCCGGTGACGAGTACACGTTTTCCCTTATAAAAATTTCTGTGTGAGGATTTCATTTGAACGCTCCAATAGATTTCATGAATCTATTAAGGGCTTTCCATGAATGATTACTCAATAAATTTCTTCTTCCTGCGTTTGAAAGAGAAACCAATTTCTTTTTATTGGAAAGCAATTGAATAATAGCATCTCCAAACTTCTCATCAGAAACAGCAACTACTCCTTCTAAAGAAGATAATCCCCATGTGGCTACATTTGTGGACACCACGGGAAGTCCAAAACTAAGATAGGTTAATATTTTTACTTTTATGCCGCTGTTAATCCGTATGGGCGCAATAGCTATTAAACATTGTTTATATATGGTATCTAAATGTTCGATAAATCCTTTGTATACGACGTTTGGAAATTTCTCCAAATATGCAATGAATTCCGGGCTAGCCATTTGACCGGTGATAAATAATTTGGTTTGCGGAAATTGACGGTGAATTTTTGACCAGTGCGTATCCAAAAACCATTGCAACCCATGGGTATTTTCCATCCAACTGAGTAATCCGCTAAAAACAATATGTCCTGATTTTTTCCGAAAGACATTTTTTTGAAGCGGGACAATCGTTGGCATAAGAAAAACAGGAGCTCGGGTCACTTTTTCTAACCTCCTTTCCGAGTTTGGGCAGATTGCCCAAACCTGACTTACCCCTTTTAAGTACGTTCGTTCATACCATATACATTTGAACCATTCTATCAGGAAAAAAAGTTTCAGGAGGATATTGGGAGTACTATTCATCCGTCTCCACATCAGATCGATAATATCTTCATCGTCAATATAGATGTGATTATTGTTATATTCTCGAGCATATTGGAGTGTAGAAAATCCATCGAAAAATACGTACTTATAGACATATTTCTGTTTCAGCATGGTAATTGTTGAAGCGAGCTTAGTATCGTAAAGTTTGATAACGCGGAAAGGGCGAAGGGAAAACAATAGCTTCCATGCTCTTCGAAGATACGAAAAACTAAACTTACTCAGCGTATCTTTTTCCACAGAATAGACAGTAATCTTTGGGTTACCGATGGGAACGTGTATCATTTTTTTGTAATGCACGCAGCACACATCAAACTCAAATCCTTTTGTCGTTAGGTACTCAAGCGTATTTCTCGTTTTGACTGATGTACCGGTTGATCCGGACGGATAGAGCTGGGTAATCACGAGTATGCGCTTGTTCCCTTTATGTCCTTTTTTCATAGCTGTCGACGGCTGATATAAAATACTCGGTCATGCCAGGGAAACGCAAGAAGTAATGAAGAAATATACTGATGATGACCGTTGTATAAAGGAGAGTAAATAACTGTATTTTTTTTATGAAACTATAGTTATATTCATTTGCTATGTTTCCTGCCAGATTTCGGAAGTGTATACGCGCGCCCGGTAACACATGAAAATTCGCCCACTTTGTCTTAAAGTACTCATATGCGGCTAGGGAACAGAAATATTTGCGCCAATAGTGTCGCATGGTTTCTGGTTCTTTATGATATACAAGTATCTTCCGGTTATACATAGCCTTCCCTCCCGCTTGCTGTATTTGTAGTCCAAGATCAGCATCTTCTCCTGCACCATGTAATATATTCTTTCTGTTTTCATCGTAGGCAAGATGATGACGACGCAAGAAGCGTCTGTGGTAAACGATATTTTTGTTATCGAGGATTTCTAAATTGACAATGGCGTCACCAGCGCTATTATTCTCTTTCCATTCTGTATGGAATATATAGGTGGCCAGCGAATATGCGTTTTGTGGATGACATGGTCGAGTGGCTCCCAGTATTGCAGCAGGATGACGAAAAGACACTACGCTTTTTTTTATCGCGGCATACCAATTAGGACTGGCGACACAATCATCATCGATGAACGCTACCCAATCACATCTTGCTTCTTTGAGACCTCGGTTATAGACAATTGGGTAGGCGGCTCTCCTTTCTCGTACCCAGTGGAGTCTGTTTTTGAATTGTTTTTTATAGTGCATTAAGACATCGGGTGTTTCATCTGTGGACAGATTATTGATAATAATTATTTCATCTATCGCTACTGTTTGTTTCTTAAGCGACCGGAGGCATTCTGCGAGATCTTTTGCTCTGTTTTTCGTACAGATAATAACCGATACATGTGGCGTATTCATACGTATAAACGCGTTAAAAGTGGAACACAAAAGAGAATTCTATCGGTGAGAGTAATTAATAAAGACAATGCTATTCTTTTGTACAATGGAATTTTGTAAACATCGATGATATACGATTGACAATCGTCTTTCGTGAACAGAACTGATCGATCAATCTTTTTCCTTTCTCGCTCCCACCTCTTCAAATAAAACGTATACGATATTGCGTCGGTAATAATCTTTTTTAGATATGCGAAAAGGTCGATCGGATCTTTATGATAAACAATAGCTTTTTCTTGATATATAGCAACACCCCCCAATCGCTGTAACTGCATTCCCATGTCAATATCATCTGTCGTCAAATATTTTTCGCGAATGAATTCATTCCTGAAAATCAACTTGTTTTTCACCAGGATTGGTCTGTTGTATACGATATTTTTCGTATCAAGAATTTCCATATCGATAATCTGATGATCGACAATCGCGTTCTTTTTCCATAATACTTCATAGAACTGCAGTGCCAGTGCATATATATTTTGGGGAAAGTATGTCCGACTCTCGCCTTCTATTGCAGCCACATGAGAATATCTTTTTAACGTTGTTCTCATCGTTTTGACCCACTCCGTATCGAGTACGCAGTCGTCATCTACAAATCCGAGCCAACAAGATCGCGATTCTTTGATAGCCCGGTTTCTGCTCGTAGCATAGCCTGGCTTGGGCTCAAAAAAGTATCTGACGGGCAATTTTGAATGTCGTCTATAGTGCTCACACAATACTCTTGTCCGATCATTTGTACTGCTGTCAATAATAAGTATTTCATTGGGGATATCGGTTTGTCTCGCTATAGAGGATA
Organism: uncultured Gammaproteobacteria bacterium; assembly: GCA_964582845.1. Lineage (GTDB taxonomy): Bacteria > Patescibacteriota > Microgenomatia > UBA10105 > UBA927 > CAZOTW01. The sequence continues at coordinate 3,322 of CAZOTW010000015.1, read as the reverse complement.
CGCATCCATGGAGATCTCCGCTTCGGTTTTTTGTAATGACCGCGAGAGACAAAGTCACAGGTCCTTTATGCATAGTATATGAGGCAGGGCTCTATGATGTAGTGTACTATTTTCCGGTTGTGGCAGCGGGGTCTTCAATAGAAATGATTGTTGGCCACACGCTGATATGTGGAAAATTGAGCGGAATGATTTGACTGATATAGACGGGTATGAAGTCGAACATATACAGTCTTCCCCCGACGCTGAAGACAGAAACTTCCAGCGTATAGTAAACATCTCGAAGTTCTTGATCAACAATCGTGATACTGGCATTGTTTGAAACGATTGTGCGTTTTGCCGGTACACTTTCTACTTCAAGAACTTCTATAATTACGTTTCCCTGAGAATCTTTTACTTCGTCTCCCACCTTTACCGCGTCAGCGATATATGGTGCCACACCATACGTGTCGGAGTATTCCCGTTTGGGATCTCGAAATTGTGCACGTAATATTTTTTTCTGTATGGTCCTGTTTTTCATAAATCCGGGGAAGTCTACGATGGTGCCCTCAAATTTTATTTTTGACAGCGTAAAATTGATAGATTGGCCAAATGCCACAGGTTTCCCTTTTACGGTGTATTGTTGTTTTCTCGGATTGTAAACTGCTTTTGTGCGCATGTTGCCGTACGTAACCTGTTTGATAGGGTCGGTTTTATATGTATCAACGGAAACAATTTCCGATACTGTTTGTCCCAATTCATTCACCTCTTTGTCTCCGGCTACAAAACTGGACGAGTATTCATCAAAAGGCTGCGTGTTGATAAATTGGACATTTGGATCCGTTACTTTTAACCGGAGCGAGACATAGGTAGTTTCACGTCGGAAGAAAAAGATAAATCCCAAAAAAAGAATCCCCAACACGCTGATAAAGAATATGTCAAAGTTCGTTATTCGTTTTCTGAGAGAGCGAAAAAGATATTTCATAGTATTTTTATAATGTATAGTATGTGCAAATTGCTAAAAATAGCCCAAGAAATGGCAATTCCTGTGCCCCAGCGTACGGTTGTAAGCAATAGTATATCAGAATGGAAAGAACAAGCATGAGAGAGAGCGCATGGTGTCTGCGAAATCCAGTTTGCATAAGCGCCAGTGCATTTCGCCGTAATTGTACGAAAAACGGCAAAAAGAAAAATATCATGGCCACAACGCCTGATTCCAACGCCATCTGGAGATATCCAAGGTGCACCGCATACGGAAAATCCCGTACATATCCTTTTGGAAAATACTCGCTTAATACGCGTACGATCGTATTCACACCATAGCCGGTATAAAGATGTTCTCGAAGAGCCGCTGCGCCTTCGGTTATCATCTCAAGGCGTAGGCTTCCGCTTCCTTGATCAAACGCATACCTGAGCGATTCGATGCGTGGGATAATGAGAAGAAGTGAAAGAAGAACGGCAAACGGAACGAATTTAATTCCCTTCCAGTTATAAAGAATCTCTCGCAGGTGAATAGAAATCCTTCTCCATTCAAGCCGCAGATAGAGTAAAAGATTAATTACCGCAATAAGCCATACGGATCTACTTTGTGACAGGATGATGCCTGTGGTTGCAGCGAGCGTTGTCACGATTGGCAAGATCGCGCGAAGCCTACCGCGTTGAAGCATGAGAAAACAAAACAAGAACAGGAGGAGGAAAAACCCGTATTGGTTTGCATACAACAAAAGCCCCGATGGTCGCGGCAAGGAATAATATTCTTCGCTTATGGCATAGAAAGGGATATCGCGCTGATTTTGGAATTGTACTAATCCCGCGACGAATTGATACAACCCAAAGGCAATCAGCGTCAAGATTGTTCCCATTAACATGTCAGATATTAGCTTGGGTCTTTTCTTGCTGACAGCAAGTACATACAATGTTGCACAGAACATAGGGACTATTTTCATTCCCTGCAGGAGGTGAGCAATGGAGAATGTTGCATTAAACGATGTTGCAGAGGAAGCGTACAGAGAAATGAAAAAGTATATGACCCAACAAAACAAGACAAATCGAATTTTTACGTTTTTCAGCAATTCTACAAACGTGCTTTTTTGTTTATAGACGGTTGAAACAACAACTTCACGAATAAAATAAGCGATAATTGTCAGTGCTGCGATATCTGAAGCTAAGAGACCATACTCTTCAACCATACCTGCAGAGAAGAACGGTTCTGGGCGTATTTTTCCTGGCTCTACGACGACTACTTGATACATTTTCCCAGGGGTTATAAAAAAGGAGGTGACAAAGAGAAGTAAAAGAAGCGAAGGAAGGATGTGTTTTGTTATGAGAAAATATCCCAGAAACAATATCGCCTCGATAGCGACAAAGAGTTTAAAATATTGCGGTGCGTTGTAGAGTACAATAAGGCTGAGCGCGACAACGAGGGGAATAGTATGTTGAAGAAATATTTTCGCCCAATATGAATGCTCCAGTATATTTTTTAGTCCGCGCATGGAATGCATACAGGTATTTTGACCGGTGTATCAGCTCGATATATTCTCAACGGCGTCGCAATTATACTATACTCTACATTGATGATGCCTCTCCGTATAACGCTGGCCAGAAACGTCATATACAAGAAGATTTAAAGGGTCATATCGTTTTGTTTAATAAAACCAGACGATATGCAGTGGAAAATGCATATATAGCAATTCATCGGTTCGTCAAAGAAGAGCATGCGATTATTATTAATCTCGACGGGGACGATTGGCTTATCAGCAAAGACGTTGTAGACATTGTTGTTTCCACGTACGAAAAAACAGGCTGCGACTTTACATACGGAAATTGCATAATCCATAATCCTGGCGACAGCGGTCACAATAAAGTGATTACCGATGTTGATCCCGGAGTCAATATCCGCTACTCGGTTGAAGTTGAACGAAATAAATCGTATCGTAAGGAAATTTTCTTCCCCAGACACCTGCGCACATGGAAAGCATCTGTTTACAAAAAAATTCCCATGTCTCGTTTTATGTATCCCAACAAAAAGTGGCTTCATATATGTGAAGATGAAGCAATATACTTTCCGATGTTTGAGATGTCTGGAAAATATGAAGTTATACCCATTCCGCTTTGTGCCTACAATCTTGCTTCTCCGTATGGAGATGAAAAAATGAATCTTCGTGATCGTTTACAGGATGAGGTGTATATACGAAGGCAACCTCCGATAGCACTATGAGTAGAATAAACAACGGTGTGATAGTTTTATATTCTGCAGTACTTACCGTTCGACTCATCGGAGAACTTTTCTATGTCGTGCAGATTTTGGCAGTGTGGATGAGATTAACTGACAAAGTATGGATTTCCA
>CAZOTW010000014.1:11521-28725 GCA_964582845.1 uncultured Gammaproteobacteria bacterium | reverse complement strand
TGTTGCTCCGCAAACAATAGCGGGATAGTGATTATCGATAGAACCGAAAAAAAGGAGGCAACGCCTCCAAAAACCAAATTTGACCAGCATGCTACCAGGACGACCATGAGTAGTGTCATAAGCAAGACATAAACCTCATGACTTTCAATATCCCCGAATAATCCAAATTTTCCCCATAGAATCCTGTTTGTTGCCGCCATAAGGATGTCAGACAACGGCGGATGTCCGATGGTCATTTTGGCAGTCCACGCAAAGTTCAGCGGGCTTTGTTGATAGAAACTACCTCGCTGCCGGAAACGAAGATCAGGTGCATCTGTTTTCCCTGTAAGCAAGTATCGTAAATATATGTGCCCCCTCACCAAATGCTGATAGGTATCCCAGTTCACGCCATAGTCTGGGAGGGTCTTAAAGGAAAGAAACGTAAAAATTCCGATGAGAAAAAGCACAGGAAGAAGATGCCATCTCATATCTTTCGCATGCGACAATAGATATTTGTAAATCCGCTTTCTTTTTCATATTCCGCATCTAATTGCCGCTCAAAATATTTGGCAAAAAAAGGCGGCCTACGGAAAATCCATTTTGAAATGTACAGATTGAGTATCCAAAGTGTTTCCCACCACGCCCCAGCACATTGGATGCGATCAACTTTCATGCCCGCCTTTTGGGCATACAAAATGACTGAACGGATAGGATAATGTCTATGGCCAATAAGCCAAAACGCAGGATCCAAAAGCGTGCTCACGAATGCCCGATGGGGGGTAGAGATATAACAAATGCCTCCTTTTTTGAGTACTCGGGATATTTCCAAAAACATTGTTAGTTCGGTTCCCTTGGGAATATGTTCAAGCACTTCCCATGAAACTACGGTGTCAAACGACCGATCATCAAAGGGCAAGGAGATGGCGCTACCCACACGAAACCGTATGTTTCGATCATGAATCGAGCGTTTTGCCGTAACCAGATCGCCTTCGGATAGTTCCGTTCCTATTATTGAGCGGGCACCCATTTTTTTTGCGTGCACCTCAAACCATCCATAGCCACACCCTATATCAAGAACGCGCTTACGTTTCATGTCGCGCGACTCGACAAAAGATGCCGCAAAACGAAGGCGGTCATGAAGAGGCGCCCAGGGTGATACATCCGTAATATTTTTCATGATGTTATTCTTTAACGGCTCTCGTTAACAAAGAAAGGCTCTGCCTCTTGGCGTCATCCCAACGCAAACTAGCTACCCATAGCTTTCCATTCTTTTGATATTTGGTATACCGCTTTCTATCTGTGTAGAGTCTCAATGTCTCCGTAGCCATCTCGTGAGGAGAATTATTCGGAATGACTATCCCCGTTTGTCCGTTTTTCACCACATCGCATAGTCCCGGAACATTGTAGACAACTGATGGCGTCCCAACGTAGGCTGCTTCTAAAACTACCAAACCCCATCCTTCTTTGACCGACGCATGAAGGAGAAGATGAGCTTTCGCCATAAGGCGAAATTTGGTCTCTTCAGAGACGACACCAAAAAATTTCGTTCGTTTTACCACCCCGTACTCTTCGATCATATCTTTGAGTTCCCGAACATATTCCTCTTCTCCTCCTCCGACTATCCATAATTGAGCTTTTGGCTGCGCACGCAGGATAAACGAAAATGCTTTGATAACCTCCTCTATACCTTTCATCCTGACAACGCGTGACACAAACAGGTAGGTTGGGCTTTTATCTTTTTTTATTGCGACCGCGGCGCCTCTTTTTGTATGTATGGTGATAGGACATGGAATTGCGGTACATTGATCTTGAGGAATCCCGCGGGCAACCAGTTCCTCAACTGTGGAAGGAGCATCCGTCCAGAACAAACAGTGGCGATACAACCGAAAATACGAAGCCTCAAGCAGTCTCCCGATAATATTTTTTGGGAAGGGAAACATAAAGTCCCAAATTTCACCTGCTATTTCGTGTATAAACACTATCACCGGTTTCTTCGTAAAAAGCGGGGTGAAGAAAGGAAACCCGTGAACTTCATCGATAATGACATCATATTTCCCGCCATAAAAAAGTAAAAAAAACGGTACAAAAAGATACACGGTAAGAGAACCTGCATGTCGAATAATTCTGACTCCATCGACAAATTCTTCTTGCTTCGCACCAGCATACTGTGCTGTAAGCCATGAAACGCTATGCCCTGCTTTTACCCATGCCTTAGCGTGTTCCATCGTCACCACCTCTGCTCCACCAGATTTCGGATGGCAGACATCTCGCCAGTTCAAAATGAGAATTTTCATAATCACCCGATATTAATACGAAAATTGAGCTCCGGATCATAGCGCCATTTGCGCTTGCTTACGTCATCATAATAATGAAGAATACGGAGCCGATAAAAAACGGCTAGTGTGTCTCTGATCATGTTATAAATGATGCGAACAAGTTTACTGGGCAACATACTTGTTTTAGACGAAAATAAATCGATTTCGACAGGCGCCTCAAATATTTTTCGATATCCCAAATGGTAGGCGACGGCAAGCATTTCTATATCAAATGCAAATTGCTTTACCAATAAACGTGGCAACACGTCCTCCAAAACTTTCCGTCTATAGATTTTCATACCCACCTGGGTATCTCGGACATCCAACCCAAAGAGCAATTTCGTAAACTTCTGGTATACCCACGAAAGAATTTTACGAATCCATGGGTATTCAACTTTCGAGTCTGGATGCCTTTTGCTGCCGACAATGATATCTGCTTGTTCAAATTCAAACTGCGTCAGCATAAGAGGAAGTGCGGCAGGTTTCAGGTCTCCGCCTCCATCCATAAACCCTATGACATCGCCTTGAGCATGCACAAACCCGTACCGAACGGCATACCCTTTTCCATGATTTGACTGATACCCCACGACGTTAACCCGACGGTCTTTAATTTTTTTTGCTTCGAACCCGCTTTTATCCAAAGCTCCGTCTATAACAGGAATAATTTCAAACGGTACGGAAATTACCGAAAGCGCCTTAAGGATGGATTCTATGTCCCGTTTAATGGTTTTTTCCTGTTTATAAACGGGAATAATGAGACTAAATTTTTTCATAGGCCCTCGCCAAATAATATCCCAGAGTGCCAACCACAAGCAATACTGATACTGCAATATTCAACACAATAACCGTACTAATGCTCCCATGAAAAATCGTTATAGCGACAATTTGTATCAATGCACATGATGCCGGAACTATCCAAATACCCGTTTTACCTAATGCCAGACATATTGTTGAAATAATATATCCCACGGAATAGAGGGCTATGAATGATCCGAAAAGTCCCAAAAGTACGCCAGCCCCGCGATACGCATTACCGAAAAGCAGACTGACGATCATATCCGGGAAAAGGAAATAAAGCAAAGCCAATCCGAGAGACACTATCGCAACCGCACCTATAGCCGATGTAATGAGTTTTTTTGACGCAGCACCTTTTGCGGTTTGTTCGGACAAAACAGGAAAAAGAACGAGCGCAACCGACGATGAGGCATAAAAAATTATCTTCCCCAATATCGCAAGTGCTGCATAAAACCCAGCTTCATTTGCCGCAAAATAATGCCGTACGAGAATAATATCCGTAGAATATATTGACGTAGTGCCCAAAAGCGTCAGAAGCGTCGGAACCGCGAATGTAACAGCTTCACGTTTCGTAAGATTCGTCGGTTTGCTTTTTGACGTAAGGACAAATCGGAGGGGCAAAAAATACAGAAGATACATAATAACGCTCGCTATCGTCGCCGCGACCAAAACACCCAACACTCCCCACTGTACGAAAGGAATACTTAAAATTACTTTAATTATGATCGCACCCGCGCTAAAAATACTAAACCAAAAAAACTTCTGGTATCCTTGTATCATGCTTGCTGTCGCAACAGTAAGGAGTGAAAATGCAAAGAGAAGATATATGAGGGTAAGCAACGCTGTTGAGGAAAGATGCAAAAAAGACGTAACCAACGGTGAGCATAGTAGCACCAGCGGCAATCCAATAATACATATGACAATACATAGTTTTGTAACACTTAAAAAGAGCGACTTCGCCTGGCCAACCTCACCGTGTGCCTTAAATCCGGAAATAAATTTTACCAATACTGTCTGACCGACAACGAGAGGTACGGTAAAAATATACAGAAGCGAAAACAACGAGGAGAGCTCTCCGTATCCGGCTGGCCCCAATAGTCTCCCCATGAGGAGGTGGTAGATATAAGAGCCTATATTTGCCGCCATGGAACCGGCAAACACAATTGCACTATCGCGTGCAAGAGAATTCGATGCAATACGCGAAAATAATTTCTTCATCAGCATTAATCTATAAATCGATATTTTATAAGCGTCAAGAGAGCCACGACTCCATCTCTCCATGTAAGTTTCTTACCTTCACTGAACTTTCTTCCGAAATAGGATATTGGCACTTCATATATCTGATATCCTTCCTTCAATACTTTTGCGGTTATTTCCGGCTCCATGTCAAACCGTTTTGCTTTAAGCGTCATGACTTTCAAAACTTCTTTTCGAAATACCTTATACCCTGTTTCCATATCGGTAATATTACTGTTAAACAATATATTCGTCATGAATGTCACAAATTTATTCCCTTGGGCATATACAAACATCGTTGAGAGATGAGGACCAATGAAGCGGGACCCATACACGACGTTAACATGTGGATTATCAAACGGCGCAAGGAGTGTCGGATAATCCTGCGGGCTATATTCCAAATCCGCATCCTGAATGAGCACAATATCACCCGTAGCCCTCCGAAATCCTATAGTTACAGCGCTTCCTTTCCCTTCATTTCTGTCTTTATAGATAACGTGTACCTTTTTTTCCCATTTGGTAAGAATCGTTCTTGTTCCATCTGTAGATCCGTCATCTATAACAATCACTTCTTTTGTCCAACCGCTCATTGGCATTGAAACTACGTGAGTAAGTATTTCTCCGATCGTTTTCTCTTCGTTAAATACCGGAACGATGATAGAAAGTTTTTTCATCTTAGCGTAAGATTATTTCTGTATAACGAGCGTATCATACACTCGTACTGTTTCGTGTGCGACTCTTTTCCAGGAAAATTGCCTCACCCAATGGAGCCCCTGCCGAACAAGCTGATCTCGTTTTTCTCGCGAATATTCCATCACAGTTATCATGGCTCTGGCGATATCGTTAATACTATAAGGATCTATGAGAAAAGACGGACCAGCAATCTCCAATAAACTCGTTGCCTTTGAGGCAATCACAGGGCATCCACAAGCCATCGCCTCAAGAACCGGCAATCCAAATCCCTCGGCAAATGATGGCTGTACATACACCGATGCGGCGCTATAAAGGTGAGATAGATCTTCATCAGGCACATAGCCTAAAAATTTTATTCTTTTTTCAAGACCTAAATCATGAATGAGACGATATATCTCTTGCTTTTCTGGAATATTTTGACCCGTGAATGATTTTCCACCCAAAACCAGCATGCACCGTGAGTCAAGTCGTGCCAACGCCTTAGCAAAAGCATGAATAAGTCCTGGCATGTTTTTATTCCAGTTGATGTCACCGATATATAATATGTAGTTCGTATCGATGGTGTATTTATTCTTTACTCTCTGTGCTGCTTCTCCTCTTTGCATCTGATGCAAATCCTCTGATGGCGCGAGATAAACGACATGAATAAAACGAGATGACAATCCTATATATTTCTCTATATCGCGCTTCGAACTCGCAGAATCGGTAATTATTGCACGTACTCCGCCAAGCGATAGGCGCTGGATTTGCCATTTCAGTTCACCGCGTATGCCTCGCGGAAAATGATGCGCAAAAACAATAGGTATTAGATCGTGCACGGTGATAACGGTTGGTTTCCTTTTTATAAGAGGTAATGTCAAAAAGAATGGATCGAAATAGGGATAATGCACAACATCAGTATCCGTAGGTATTTTTGAGGAATCCGTAAATAGAGTATATGTATGCTTTGACTCGTATTTTTGCAGTGCTTCTATCAAATGCCTCGTGTATACTCCGGTCCCGCGAGTATTATGACCGTTTTGAAGGGATGATGTTGCGATTGCGATATGCATATCTCCAATCGAGTATAGCTGATCCGATGAGCCAAAACAAACCGAAAAAAGATATCGCATCCGCTATTTTTCGAAGCCTGGTTTCAACAAAATATACGTGTATCGCATGTGCTCCTGACGGCACGGAGAACAACATGGTACCGTCTTTTTTGTAATCCACCCGGACTTCCTTTCTGTCAACATCCACCGTCCAGCCTGGGTAATACAGTGTGTTAACACGGACGACACTCGATATATCAGCTTGAACGGTAAACGTATAATCAAGAAGCGTGAATGACGAAGCGCTAATTTTGGCGCTCCCTGATACGACTTCCACTTTATCTTTCCCCTTCTGTTTTTTCCAGGTTGACCATATCGTCGAGAATGTATTACCCAAAGAAGATGTTCCATCGGTAAATTCTTTCCGTGATAGATAATGTGCGTCGGTTCGTGGCTCATACTGAACCGGCCTGATATATGAAAGAGAGAAGAGAATCGCCGCTATAGCCAGACCCACCCGTATCCATTTCCACTTTACCCGGGACGCTACCCACGCCGCAATAAATGCTACGGAAGGGAGGAAAATTGATAATAACCTCCATGGATACTGAATGAATGGAAAAAATGGTATATGTTCCCAGATCCATTGCGATGGATCAAGCATTAAAAATACGGCGCCGATACAAGCTGCCGAAAACAACAGATACAATCGTTTTTTGAATACTTCTTTCTCTCGTCGAAAAACAAAAGGTGACCAAAACAAAATAATGAGCGGAATAAAGCCGATCTGGAATGACAATTCATCATACGTATGTCCCTGCACAGAAAATCCGGTTCCCCAAGAAGGAATAATCAACTGAAATAGCATCGGAAAGTGATCTCGAAAATCCACACTATTTAAACCTGTAACAAAATTTTTCTCAAATAATGCAGGCAGCCAAAAATATGCAGCCAGAATAAACCCTAAACACAATGACCAAACATATGACCGATTTCGAAGCAAAACATAGCCCAAAAGTATCGGGGAAATTATCATTGCGGAGATATTGTGGCTCAAAATGAGTAAACCAAAACATACAGCCAGAAGCCTCGGCTTTGCGTATTCCACCGATATAAAAGCGGCGATGAGAAATGTGAACGCCCAAACCTCGCCAATAGCACCGCGAACATAGATATCAACAAACCAATACGGTATGAAGGAAAAAACTATGGTGCCGATAAGAGCAGGAAACGGGCGGAAAAGTTTTCGAAGCCACAAGAAACAACCGATGCACCCGAAGATATATGCCAAAGCCAGAGCGACTTTAAATGAATCGACAAAGCTCCACCCAAACACATGCAGTATCGAGCCCACATAATTAGGAAATGGATAGTGGAAGTTAAAAAGCGGAACACCATAGCCACTGTTTAAATGCGGCGCCCAGCGCGGGAACAAATACCCTGCGTGAAGCATGGAATAGAATTCCGCAAACCTGATGATGTGATACTCACCGTCATGCGTCGGTATAAAATTTTTCTGAAATAATGGGAGAGATGCGTAAAGGATGGGTATCAAAATCACAACCAATCCAACGAGTAGCGAGCGAACCCGTGTATTTCTCATGAAAAAATATGGATCTTTTTTATGTCTACCGATCTCAAGCGCCACATCAAATATATCGTAACGGGCACCACGGTGATAAGTATTCTCGCAAGAGGTCCGTACCCTTCGTATACTCCCATAAATATGTACGGGAGATGACGAAAGCTCAACCCCAGCGTGATCGTAACGGTTAATCCGTGAATAAAAGATCTATTTTTAATCGGTATGACACTCGCGAATGTCAAAAACCATAGCGAGTACCACGGGTAAAGCTCTTCTCGTAGGGGAGTAAGAAGAAATACGGCAAACATAAGCCAATAGGCGTACCGATAAATTTTTTCCATATCAGGCCGTTTCCAAAAAAATAATGGCAATAATACGATCGTCGCACCTTTAACAAAAATAGAAAGAACATAGGATACATATCCCATTAACCGTTTCTGTTTATTCACAGAGCGTGCAACACTCAAGCCCCATAGTGCCAAAAGCATCATGAAAATATCATTATGTGAAGACACCAATACCTCAACTAACACAAGAGGATTAAGTCCAAAAAACAGAACCTGTCTCATGTCTTTTGTCAAAAGATATATCAGCCGAAGCATCAATAAATAAAAAATAACGTTAAACAATTTAAACGAGAAAACAGTACGTACAATATTGTTTGCACCCAAAAGATGCGGCACTAATGTAAATCCTATCCAAGTAGGCCCATACAACGCAAATTTATTTGCAGCACGGGTATAGGCAAGCATTGGCTCATTGGGTATTTCAACTGGCATAACAACATATGGGTTTTCATGATAATAATATGTGACTTTTGCCGTCAGGATGTAATTAAAAATATCGTACGTGAAAGCCGGAAAAGTTAACAAAAAAAGAACCGATGTCAAAAGAAAAAATGAAGATATTTTTATCGGAATAATTCTTGTATATTCCTTTGCCCGAAGGATCAAAAAGTAAAATATATATAACCCGCCAATAAGTATGACGAAAATAAGCGCGGCAAGCGGCCGATGCAAAAACACCAGATCAGACAACGGCTTGAGCAAATACCCAATAGTTGGATTAGTCGACACATGGAGATTAAGATCGATAAATCCGTAGGAATATACGATAAACGCTATTATGAGGGTTAAAAAATAGAATAACCAAAACATACTAGTATTTCCCTATCTTCGATTGCATTTCCTCACGTATACGCACTGACTCACGTAGCAACTTACCTATCGGCAACAACGATGGAGTGGATTTTTCCGGCTCCCATAAAAATTGTTCTGGCAAATTTGGGATAAACTTCGCAATCGTCTCAATATGGACACCTGCGGCGTCTATACCCATTTGGCGAAGTAATTGTATGTTTTTGTTTTCGCTTTTCGACTCTCCGATAAACGCAGGTAGTTGCTTAAACTCTGTATCCGATCGTTCTAGTGATTTCAGGGCAAGTACGTATTGTTTATATTCAAACAGTGTTTTTGCTTCAACAAGATACTTGTCTGACAAAGACAAATGATATTTAAACGATGCAATAGATCCCCAATACCACCATTTTTTAACGGTATCAAGAACTCGGGAAACCTGATAGAGTTTATTTCCCGGCATGTAAGATGGATACGGCAAAACGTAATCGGCATAAACCCCGGGTGAGATACGCAATAAGCAATAAATCACAAGTAGTAAGAACAATACCTTCTTTTTCATAACTTAAGATATTTCTTGTATGAAGAGGCAAAATGCAATCCCGAATACAGAGCAAACTCAAAACCCGTAATTCCATCCATAAATCCTTTGTGGCGGATGAAAATGTTAAAAAAGGTCCAAAGAGGCTTCCATACTACATAATTCAGTGTGCTCCGTATACTCTTTGGGACTTGTGACTTCGCCAAATCCAGTGCCGTCAGACTCGTATAACTATCTGCCTTCTTCCAATAATCAGCCCGCGTTCGGTACGAATAGTGAAGTAACGGGTGTTTAAGATATCCGACTCTACCCGTTAGTGCGATCTGCTCATGAACCGACTTACAGGGAAACTTCCCCTTGCCATTCTTAAAAAGCCGGATGACATAATCAGGATACTGCCCACCTTTTTTCATAAAGTGCCCCCAAAAATAGTTTCTGCGCGGAATATAATATCCATTCATTTCAGGGTTCTTCGTGCTGATCACGTGAAGAATTTCTTGCTTCAAAGCGGAAGATACCGTTTCGTCTGCATCAAGTTGCAATATCCAGTCATAGGTGCACGCGTCAAGTGCTTTCTGTTTATTGAGGTGAAAAATCGGGGGGTTAGTCGTCTTGATAATCTTTGCCGCATATTTTTTGGCAATGGCGACTGTCCCGTCCGTTGACCCTCCATCCACAACGACTATTTCGTCCGCAAGCGGCCGGACCGACGATAAACATGCGTCTAAATTTTTCTCTTCGTTATAAACGGCAAGAGCAATTGATAATGTTATTTTTTCTTTCCCCATAGCAACCCTCCTACCACACCCACAGCCAATATACCGATTGATACGATACTAATCAAATCTGCTATACGACGCAGCTTTGTATCTTCAAAGACTACCCGTACATCATGTTGTCCTTCTGTCATGTTGAAGGTAATAAGACCGCGATATGCGGGATCCTGAAATTGGATCCCCTTTTGTATTCCATCGATATACACCTTCCACCCGGGAAAATAGAGAGTATTTTCCAATAACCTTGATGGCGATTTGGCTACAACTGAATATTCGTGGACTGTTGTCGTTCGTTTTGTCGGTGTTATAGCGGCTTTCCCCTCAATAATCTCCATTGGACTGGCAGCGGAGTGTTCCATAAACCGCACAGACCAAATTGGGCTACTTTCTCCTGTATCAGTCGTACTCGGATATATTCCCGTATAAAACGACTCGTCTTTCACCAGCTAGCCTTTTGGGTGCCACTGCGGCACTGTAATCAGCACGATCAACCCACAGATAATTATAAAAAGGATATTTCTGTTTTTCAGTTTTTCTAACATACGATCAATAGCTACTCCTCCTATGATTGCCGCAGTAAATACCGAAACAGATAAAAATCTCCAGGGAAACTGAAATTTTTGGAGCAAAGAAAAGTTTTTCCAAATCAATGCCGACGATGATGTCATAATAAACAATGACCCGATGAGAATAAGAAGAGATCCGATGAGTACAATACGAATTTTCCGATCGTTACTTTTCCACAGAATAACGAACGAGCCTAAGATACCAAACCATTGAACAAATCCTAAAGATTTTGTGATCTCATCGCCGCCTCCGTAATTCCACGGAGAGTACACAAACCACCTCCAGGAAACAAATCGTTGCAAAGCCTCACTGGCAGTGACGATATCCCGAAGTGTATATTTGCCCTCAAAATATGCCGGAATCCAGAAAAACGCGGTCAGTCCGAAGCAGAAAAATAAGGTTAAGAAGTAAGCAACAATCAAAGGCCATTTAGGCTTTGCTTCAAACCAGAAAAGATACGCCATATAGATCATGACGATTGGCAAAAACATAATTGCGATGGCATTGTGGGCCAAAATTAATGCAGAAAGCGATATTGTGGCGCCAATGACACTACCGATCCATCGTCGGTTACACCATCGTTCTTTCGATACTGAAAAAAGAAAATACAGCACAAGTGGAGGGAAAATAAATGCAACGTGTTCTCCGAGTGCTCCGCGAACATAAAAATCTACAAATCTGTATGGGGCAAAAATATAAAGAAGCGACCCAAAAATGGCAGCTTTTTTCCCAAACGCACACTTCATCCATATGTACATCGTAAGTGCGCTCGCAACCCATGAAAGAGCAAATACTAATTTCGTGCTGTCTACGAAAGAAAACCCTAAGAAATGAAATACCGAGGCGATGTATGACGGCAATGGATAGAGAAACATAAGTATGGGGTGCCCATAACCCCAATTTAAATGGGCTGCCCATCGGGGCACAACATTGCCCTCCGCAAGTGACTGATAAAAATTTGCAATACGTGCAACATGATCAGGCGCATCATGAGCATTTATTATCCCGGGCTGAACGAGTGATGTCAGAGGCAACAGAGATAAAACGACGAGCCAAAAAACTGGCGACGCAACTATTTTTTTCATAACGGGAATATGCGCTTTTGTATGATATGGCCGGTTGACAAGATTTTCGTTTCAACAACATCCCCGCCAACTATTACCGTTTCAAGCCACCCTTTATACGTCCACGGCTTATAGCCATCCACTTCAATAATCAGATAGACTAGGCCCTTTTTTTCGTTCCCTGGTATATATCCGTATTTTTGTTTTGCGTAGGTTTTAAAAAGATACTCGTATGGATAGGTATATATGGGCGGCATAAAGGTAAATTCAGAAAATGGTTTTCCTTTTGCGTCCTGATATATATAATCTATCGCCATTTTTTTGCCCTTGATTTTCTCTATTCCGCCTAAATCATAATAATCGTATCGATAATTCGTCACAATTCGCCTGTAGGATGACAGTACCATGGAAATCAAAAATATTGCGAGATCCCCTCCCGGTCCCATATACCATATCGATGTACGCAATTTCGATACAATGGTCGCCCCAATATATGCAAAAACGTACATGAAGACAAAATGCGCATGAATCAAATAGTAGTCCCACACGGTATTATTCAGGAACAACAAGACGACATACGAGATACCCAGCGTCAGGAATAATAAAAAGAAAAAATTCCGTTTCTCGGGATCTTTAATACGTCTGGAAAAAACCAGCGTCGCGACAAACAAACCAATTGATAATGCTTTAAACGCCCATAACGGCAATATGCCGCCCTCAATAATAAAAGAATTGTTCGCATTATTAAAGTAACTTTGTACGTGGTCAGTAATTCGTAAAAGAGAGATACCATGAGAACCGGCTGATCCGGCAATAACGTACGACCACACGGACCGAATTGCCATCCATCCGTGACGCATTTCAAACGCAAAAAATGGGCCAAAGGAAAAAAGAACAGCAAACAGAGAATAGAGATACGTACGAAAATCTTTTATTTTATATATGATGGGGAGCGAAACACATAATGTAAGAACGAGCGGCACTGCAATCGCTAGTTCAAAATGGTAGATACTACCGGCTACAAAAAGCGCAAGGAGTGCGTACACTCTGGGATTTCCCCGTATACGATAGGCAAAATAAAATACCAAAACGATAAAAAAAGACGTGGGGTGAGAGTTCCATATAAACCGTGACTGCGGTGCGATCAGAGGCGAAACACCGACAAGAAAGAGGGTAAGAAGGGCAGCTGCCTGTCCAAACATTTTTTTAACCGTAAAATAAGAAAGAATCAAAGCTCCTGTCCCGAACAGAAACATAAGTACCATTCCACCATATGGATCCCCCCGAAATAATACATGCATAAGCGCAAGGAGATAAAAATACCCCGGTCCGTGAAAAATATTACTGATCCCGGCGGCACCTGCCCCTATTTCCGCGCCTATTAACGTCAGCTTATGGTTTACTGCGATGTTATACGCGGCAAGATAGTCCCGCCCCATGTCAAATCCGAAGAGATAATTGCCATTGATAAGTTCTACCCCACGAAGTGCGACTCCCCAGAAAAATATACCTACTGCTAAAATCATCAAAGCGGTTTTTCCAAATCGCTCCGAGGGAAACCTGCTGGTTAATTTAGTTTTCTTCATTGAGCTCCGTTGGGTTGATCAGCCAATTTCATGGCAGGTTTACCATTCAGAAACATAATATTTGCTATATTTCCGTGGGGCAGGTCGTTCGGGGCTCCAACATACAAAATCGATTTATCTCGACGTTCTTTAGGCCAATTGATCGGTCTGAATATATATTTGTCAAAACCGTTGTCTCCCTCTGCAAAACTACCCGATTTGGTTCCTCCCTGTGCAAGATATGTTTTCGGATCGTATTTTGTATAAAACAGGAAAAACATATATGACTGCTCCAGCGCCGTGGAGACGACAACTTTTTGATACTTTGCTTTTTGTTGCTCCGTAAGTGCAACTGCCTCTTTGTAACCATACTGCCAATACTCAGAATACTCCGGATTCATGTGTACGAAATACAGATTCAAATAATACAGAAAATTAAACACCGCAAAGAAAACGACCACAATCCCAAGGACAGAAAAGAACATTCGTTTGGCCCCAGCCGCGTGGCTCTTGACGCCAGTTACCAGCGTAACAATGCCGATTGCCGTAAATATCTGAAAAGTCGGTAGGAATACCAACGTTCGTACGGCGTGCGGAAGGCCGGTTGTCGGAGATGCTGCAACCGGAGAAAGCAAAAACCATCCTATGAGCACTGCACGTACGGGTCCTTGCATATCTTTCAACGTTTTATAGATACCAAATAATAGAAACGGTAGCTCCCAAAGATAGAGAAGTCCCATATCAGGCGCATGGTGCCTGTTATTATCTCCTGTTAAGAAAAGCCATCTGAACGAATAATGCGATAAATACCCCGCGATGACGGTTTTTATCCAGACGATTCTTCTGTTATCTAATAATGCACCGACTTTATCTCCTACGTTCATGTCATTCTCGAGCTTTTTCACGTCACGCGAAAGCAGCGCTGTCTGATCGGTAAATACGCTTGTCCCGCGAAGCCTTAGCATCGCAGTTCTATTAAAAAGCACCGGCACAAGAGGCATAATGACCAAAGCTCCGAGAATGCATGCACCGATGATATAATTTTTGTTCTGCTCCCTGAATAACGGTTTTCGATAGATGGCAACCAAAAGACAAAGAAGTAATGGAAGAAAAATTCTCTCACTATGATAGGCGTACATGCCTAGTGCAAACAAAAGTGCGGCTACCAGAAGAAATGCACGCTTTCGAAGTCCAGCAAGGAATGCGGCGACCGCCCAAATGTTGATAGTCACGCCAACATTTGCCTCAAAGGCTATCCGCGAAAACTGAATATGCCAAGGGGAAATTGCAAGTAAAAATGATGAAAAAAGCGGAATATAATCGTTTTTTAGATCTCTCAATAGTTCTTTCGCCAGTACGAAGACGCCTACCACCGCCAAGACCCCCATAACCGCTGAAGGCAACCTTGTCGACCAAGCCGATAACCCAAATAGGGCAACCGACGGAACAGTCAAATATGTGTAAAGCGGCGGCTTATAATCGTCATAAGACCGTATCGAAAGCGGCAGAAACGTGCCATATTCATCTCGTCCTGTTTTCAAAATAGAATACGCGTTATATCCAAGAGCGACTTCATCCCAATCCGGACTTGCCGGCACGGATCCCAACTGATAAAACCGAAGGGCGACGGCGGCACACAAAATCAAAAACAGGATACATATGGTTTTTTTCATATCTTCCCCGCTCCTTTGTCAAATATGTCAAGGACCGGGCTATCGTCTAGGCGTCTAATTGTATTTAGGATGCGCGCGCCCTTTGGGGCTGTTCCTGCATCCCAAACATATAGTGTTCTCGGTTCAAGAGACGATGGTAACGAAGAAGGAAACCGATATTTGCCAAATCCATAGACATGATAAAACCCAGCGGCATCAAACGAATCCTCTTTTGTTTTCCAAAATTCTTGTGGATCGGTTTTCGTATAAAAAAGCGTATACATATATGGTCTTCCAATGCTGTCGCCAATGACTATCGAGTTGTAATCTCCTTGTATTTTTGCAACATTCGCTAATGCCTCGCGATATCCATATTGCCATTCCGAAGAAAATTCTTTCGGGTAATGACGGTAATAATTATGGAGATAATAGGTTATCCCCAGGCCGTACAGAGCCATCAGAAATATAATGAATACATTGTGGAGGGATATTTTTTGGGTGTACTTCTTTTTCAAATATTCCAGCGAACAAAGAATCCCAAACGCGACAAATATCTGCCATGTAGGCAATGAATTGAGAATTCGAAGCGCGTGGGGAGTTTCGCGAGCTGTTGCCGCTGGGATAATTGCTGCAACGAGCCAACAAAGGAGTAATGCTGCCGTCTGAGGGAACGATAGAAACATGGCAAAAAGTCCAATTGCCAAAAATGGAGCTTCAAACATATATAACTGACCGACATCTCGTATCGAAAATTTCGGATTCCCGTCCCCGGTAACAAATAAAAAGTTTGGCTCCAGATTATCGAAAAAATGAATGAAATAACTTCTTGCGTACCCAACTCTCCTATTATTTACAATTTTGGCAATAAGACTATTCTGCTCCCGTGCAATCCGTTCATTTGCAGTTGTAACCACCGATGGATCCGTAAAAATATTTACCTCGGCAAACCGCAGTCTTGCCTCTTTGGATAATAGATGCGGGGTAATCGGTACCAGGAGAACGGCAGAAATAATGATACCGATGGCAAATGGCTTCCAATGTGTCCGGATGTTTTTCCAAAAAAATATACAGAGGGCTAGGGCGAATATCGGCGCGAAATATCTGGAACTGTTAAACGTATAAATTGTCACTACATACGGCACCCACGCGATAAGCCAATATCGAGAGTTCCTTTGTGCCCGTAATACAAGATATGTTCCTAACACCACAAAAAAGAGCGCAATATTCGCCTCAAAACCTGCTCTAGAAATATTGATATGCCACGGGGAAATCGCAAGCAACGCTGCGGCAAAAAGCGGTATCCAACATACGAGCAAGGAAAACTTATCTCGCTTGGCCTTTTTCATGTACACCCAAAACAGCTCTTGTACTAAAAAATAGGTGAGAAGTACGGTCAACGTACCAAACAACGCCGAGGGTAGTCGTACCGACAGCTCGTTGAGACCCAATAATGCGACAAACGGCGCCGTCGCATAAATGGCAAATGGCGGTTTATAATCGCCATACGCAACGAACGCATCGAGTGGAAGAAAGCGGCCGTGTTCGTCTTTCCCGGTTTTTACTATGCTATAGGCGTTATATCCAATGGAAACCTCATCCCAAGAAAGTGACGGCGGATTATGGTTCATCTGATAAACCCGCAATGTCATTGCCAATACTACAATGAGGAGCAATAAAATTTTCCGCGTCATACCAAGTCCCGCTTATTATACATCTTTATTATAACCTAAATTCTTCGCCATACGCTTGCTTCTTTACAGGTAATTTGCGATGATTACGTCAAGAAGAAAAGATTGGTATGAAAAAAATACTCCCTCTGCTTATACTTGCTGGGATAGTCGGTATTTTTTTCTACAAATCATTTCTCTTCGGTAAAATTCCGTTTCCCGGTGACCTCTTGCTTGCAGGCTACGGTCCTTGGCGACATGAGTCATATGGCGGATATGCAGCAGGCGGAGTCCCGTCAAAAGATCAATATTTTGATGTTATCCGCGAGCTATATCCCTGGAAAACATTGGTTATCCAACAAATAAAACAGGGTAAAATGCCCCTTTGGAACCCGTATAATTTTTCTGGAGCGCCGCTCCTTGCGAATTATCAATCACAGGTATTTTACCCTCCGGCCATTTTGTATTTTCTTTTCCCGCAAGTAACTGCGTGGACTATCCTGGTCATCCTTCAACCGTTTCTCGGATCTATTTTTCTGTATCTTTTTGCTGTTGAAATTGGCTTAAGTGCCACTGCTGCCATTCTTGCGGCTCTCCTTTTC
>CAZOTW010000014.1:8775-11475 GCA_964582845.1 uncultured Gammaproteobacteria bacterium | reverse complement strand
TACCGTTTGGCATACTATCCTATGGCTACCGCTCCTTCTGTATTTCATTGAGCGGGGCATAAAGCAAAAAAAGCTTCTCTTTTGGCAACAAATTTGTTTTATCGGGGCTCTATTCTCGGCAATAACCGCCGGGCATCCCCAAGATTTTCTCAATAGCTTCTTTTTTCTCATTGCGTATACGGCTATCCGTCTCCTTTCCGATAAAAACATGCCGGCTCGCGAAAAGCTATCATTTCTTCTATATCCTCTCTCGTTTGTTATCGTCATCCCGTTTTGTCTAGCAGCTCCGCAACTGTTCCCAACAATAGACCTGTATCGAAACTCTGCGCGCGTTGCGCATGAGTATCAACAAATTATTGGGAAAATGCTCATTCAATGGTGGCAATTACCACTACTGGTTGTACAGGAGTTTCTTGGAAACCCTGCCACAAAATCGAATCTCACGGGCGATTACGTCGGCAAAACTCTCTCCGTTGGGGCGGCAGGATTCTTTCTTGTGCTCGTTGCCGTTACCAGCACCATGAAATCATGGTATAAAAAATTTTTTCTTGGCGCCGCCCTCTCTATACTTCTCATCACTGTCAACACGCCAATAACGCAACTGTTGTACCGATATCCTATACCCGTCTTCTCAGCTGGAGGTCCTACCCGAATATTATTTCTTTTCACATTATCCCTCTCTATACTTGCAGGTTTTGGATTCGATACGCTTGCGAAAAGTAAAAAATTTCCTATGAAACCAACGCTCATCATCATGGTTATACTTCTCATTTGTTGGATAGCGACAATGACGCACAGCATTCCTCCTATAGTACAAAATATTCAAGCAGCTTTTACAACCATGAGGCGTGCACTTATCTTTTCCTCGGGTGTCGCTGTAGCGGCTATTTTTATCACTTTCCTATCACAAAAAAAGTATGTTTTCATGTGGATGTTCATTCCTCTTTGCATCGTTGAACTTTTATACGGTTTTATAAAATTTAATCCTTTTGTCCCACGGCTTTTCGTATTTCCCCAAAACAAACTTATGACCTATTTTCAAACGCATGCCGGCATCAGTCGCTTCTGGGGATACGGAACAGCCGCTATTGAAGCAAATTTCGCCACGCAGGAACACGTATATTCTCCCGACGGAACGGACCCATTAAACCTGAAACGGTATAACCAATTCCTTCAGTCAAGCGCAGGTGGCAAGATCGCACTCACGTTTGACAGTACGACCAGATCCGATGCCCAAATTCGCCCGGGATACGGAGAGTTAGACCTCCCGAGAAATACATACAGATTGCGAGTATTGGACATGCTTGGTGTTACATACATCATTAATCGTCCTGAAAATCCAAAGAGTTCGGAAACGTTTCCAGAGAGCAGATTTAAGGAAGTCTGGCACGAAGATGATTGGATAGTTTACAACAATCTTTTGGCTGCGCCGCGCTATTTCATAACCTCTGACGTTCGTTCGTATACAGATATTCCGGACTTTGAAAGGCAGTTTTTTGCTACGGAATTTCATCCGGATAAAACCGTGCTTATTGATGCGCGTGACTCCCGTTCGCTCCCCCAGCTGTCTCTCGGCACTAATACCACAAAACTACTGGTATATGAGCCTACATGGGTCCAAATAGCAGTAAAAACAGATACTCCTCAATTTTTATTCCTCAGTGACACATTTGATGAGGGGTGGAAAGCCTCTGTCAATAACATAGAATCGAAACTATATAGAACAAATTTTGCATTTCGCGGTGTTGCCGTTCCCAAAGGCGAATCGACTGTTGAGTTTTTCTACAGCCCAGCGCCTTTTCGGATCGGACTTTACCTGAGCTTAGCCGCGTGTATCGTAATCATTTCGTATTGTTTTATCACAGTATACGTAAAAAGGGGCGGTCGCAAATACATCACAAATATATTTGATAAATAATTCAAATCCATGTATTGTGTTTTCAGTAAATCCGACAGCATCGAAATTATCGTATCGTGTTATGACTAGATATATTAAAATATCCTGGATACCCTTCCTCTGTATTATCATTCTGGCCGCTTCCATTCGATTGTATAGACTCACGGATGTCCCCCCCGGGGTGAATCGAGATGAGGCAAGCATCGGCTACACGGCGTTTTCCCTTATCAAAACAGGAAAAGACGAATACGGACAACCATACCCCCTTTCTTTCCAATCATTTGGGGACTGGAAATTGCCAATATATATCTATACTACTATTCCGTTTGTAAAAATATTTGGACTCAATGAGCTTGCTATCAGGCTTCCGTCTGCCATCGCTGGAATTATTACGGTTGTGCTGACGTATTTTCTCCTACGTGCACTGTTTGAGGGTATTCTGAAATCCGACAAGATCCCGCTTGTCGCCTCATTTTTTCTGGCACTGAGCCCGTGGAGCGTCCATTTATCGAGAGTCGAATCCGAATCGAATCTCGCGGTTATGTTGGTCACGTTATCCGTTTTATTTTGGTTAAAAGCCCTCAGAGGGAAATCGATTTACTTTCTGTTTTCCTATCCGCTCTTAGCACTCACATTTTGGGTCTATGCCGGAAATCACATTTTTTCCGCTCTGCTTTTCATCGCGTTACTTTTTCTTTCGAGGAAAAAAATTCATAACAATATGTTTGCATATGGCGGCATAATAATTTTTATTCTTCTTTTGGCGGTTATTTTATCGCAAACGCTCTTCTCTGCCGATAAAA
>CAZOTW010000014.1:0-8644 GCA_964582845.1 uncultured Gammaproteobacteria bacterium | reverse complement strand
GGCGGAAACGGTAGCTCAAAATTATCTTAGATCCTTTTCTCCCGAATTCTTATTCATTAGAGGCGGTACGAATCACGCACATAACATCGCTAATTTCGGCAATCTCTACTTAGTCGAAGCGCCGTTGTTTTATTTAGGTATCCTCTATTTATTAACGAGGATAAAACCATTATCAAGCAAGTTGCTTCTCTTGTGGCTATTCATAAGTCCAATCGCCGCCAGCATAACGAAAGACGCCCCCCACAGCAATCGCATGTTCGCAATATATCCACTGCCACCAATACTAAGCGCCCTGGGACTTGTCTGGATCAAAGAACAAATAAAGAATAGGCGACTTATCATTCTCGGGATCCTCGGATTTATTGTCCTTTATGCTACAAATGTCAGCGTGTATTTGGATCGTTATTTCTTTGAGTTCCCCTTAAATGAAGCTGCGAGTTGGGGTTACGGTTATAAAGCGCTAACAACATTATTTGAATCTCCACAATATAAGGGGAAAAGAGTCATCATGAGTAGGCCAGAATTTTCTCCATACATATTTTTGCTGTTTTATTCAGCGTATGATCCGCAAACATATCGATACGAAGCCAAACGGTACCCTCCCACCGCCGACGGATTCGTCGACGTATCCAGCTTCGGACGTTTTGAGTTTCGCGATATACATTGGAACAATGACAGTTGTCTTCCTTCAACCATATTGGTTGATTATGTAGACGAAAAATCCTCATATATTTATCCGAACTCACAAGTTATACGGTTGCCAAACGGTAATCCGTATCTGCAAGTTTTCACTACCAACGGGTCTGGCTGTGATAAAAAATCAATCTAACGATCGCTATACAAGCATTTCAGACCGAGCTCCGCGACTTACGCTTCGCCGCCGTACAATAATCAAGACTATAAGGAGTATCACGAGTGTCGAAATGGAAATCGTTCCCCCCACAATAAGGGACCTTGGTTCATATACAAAGCGAACCTGATGCTTTCCTTCCGGAACGACGATGGCCCGAAAGGAATAATTCGCCCTGTATATGGGTGTTTCTCTATTGTCAACGTAGGCTTTCCAATCGGGATAATAATTGTCAGTGAGAACAAGTAGTGATGACTCTTCTGCTGATGTACTCAACCAAACTTCATTTGGTGTATACCGAATAATATCAACATGTTGATAAGGATCGGATGGTAGTATGTTCTCGGTGGGGAGTTTTTGTTCCAAGATGACCGTTTTGGCGGGATCGAATGAATTATCGAATAATCGCTGAAGAATCAGTCCGGAATCTTTAATAATTTCATAATTATTAACGATGTATGCCCGAGGCAAAGCCGTAGGATTCTCTACAAGCACCCAATGCTCATCTTGCCAAATAGTGTCGCTTGAAGGAGCGAAATATTTCAGAAATTCTTCTTTTTGGTAAAGAAAATAGCCGACGCTTGCGATATTGAAGAGGCGTAAACGAGCGCTTTCTTGATCTGGGAAGATTCGTATATTTTTTTCTATTTCAATGTCACTCCGCAAAAGGCTCGTTTCTTTTCTACCGGAAGATGCGACAAGTTCTCCATACCGTTTAATATACAAGGGGTCATAATACTGTGTATCGTAAATTTTAAGGGCTGTCGCGATATTTGGCGTTAAGAAAGCTTCGCCAAATCCAAACACACGATTATATCCGGCAACGTTCTTGATCGCGGTAATGACAGGGAGCTCTGGAAATATAGTTTCCTTAGAGGAGAAAGGAAGAAATTTATTTGCATAAAGTATTCCAAGACCCACTTGAATAAGAATAATGACCGCTGGAATAAAACGAACTGCCCGGGTGAATCTCTTTGCGTATATGATCAATAAGAAAACAACGACAATAAAGGGCGCTACTTCCAGCACGGTATTTCTTACCGCAACAAGACGACAATATGATATCTGATTAGGCGGGCAGGTTATATGCAAGGCATATGCTCCTATCGTAGATATACTTATGAGGGCAATTACGCTTCCGAAGGCGATAAGAAGTATCCGAACGAGTTTCGTTAATCTGTTACGAGCTAACCACGCGTCAAATCCGATGCCCGCCATAATACTGAGAGCAACTGTCGTTAAAAAAAATATTCTTGTCGGAACACCCGTTGATATGAGCGGTATCGGTAGACGGTAAATCCATGCACTCAAGGGGTTCCGAACTGCGAGAATGAACGTGCCAACGATAATGCTTACCATGAAAAAGATAATCCGTCTATTCCGCCGACCTGAACCAAGCAGAGCCAACACTGAAAACAGAATCGGAATAAGTCCGATTCCGGCAGCCGTTTCCGTATAATCTCCTGTGCCCCAATAATTATAGATACCTTGATTACCGAAATAATTTGGGATGAAGATTGCAAGAAGTTGTTTAAGAGGAAGAAGAAATCGATCAAAGATAAATATCGAGGACGAAGCGTTGAGGTTGGAATTTCGCCATAATTCTAATGTCGGAGCGAGCTGAACTGCCGACAGGAACAATCCAATGATGATTGGGCTTATCAAAAAAAATATCGCGTGCCCATCCTTTGAAAATCTCACAACCACGTACAGGATAAAAAACGCGAGCACGTACAAAATCATCTGCGGTTGTCCGGAAATTACCATAAATACGATGACAAACGGTATTCCCCAAACGGATAGAGTTTTGCGATTCTTACTATATCTTTCAACAATCGCCAAAAGGAGCGGCAAGCACGCACCTACGTAGAGATATTCCCCATATTGATAGCGAACGATCGCAAAACCGGAAAATAGGAATGCGACCGTCGCAAAAACGGATGCCAATAAACGAATTCCGAGCTGTCGGAAATACAGAAGCATACCGAAAGCCACAACAATTGGCTGCAACCCTATATACAACGCCCAGGCTGCCCACCCTGGTAACGAAACGAACAGCAATATAAGCGGCGTTAAAAATCCGGCATGCATAACTGCCATAAGCGGCATCCCTGCACCCCCATATGGATTCCAGAGCGGGAATTGCCCCAGGCGCACTATTTCTGCGGAAAGCGTTTTATATTGGTACAACTGACGAAAAACATCATCCAACACCGCCTTATGCGGAAGTATTGGTACCCCGTTTTTCGTGTAAAGCGTTTTCCACGGTTCATGCCACACCAAAAGATAGTTACCGGGAAAGGGAACCTGCCCTAAAAATACGCTTTTCCAAAAAAGGAGTATGGCGAGAACAACAGGGATAATAATTAATTTATATTTTCCGATAATTTTCATGTATTGATTGAAAAAAGAGCGTCATACTTGTAATGACTGTCACAATGCTTATTGCCCATTGAAATTGAGCGTTTGTCCATATTTCGTATGGAAAAAATGATAAACGCATGGGATGCCATACGATATACACGTTCACCATATTGCAAAAACTTAACAACAGATAATAAGGCAACAACTTTCTGTCAAAGCCTACGGAAATCCCCAATAAAACCAGCGCGAGATAGATATATCGCTCATGCATTTGCGGCAAAAACAAAAAAGCGGAAAGCGCGATAAGCGAAAATGTTTTCCAGAGCTCTTTCGAGCTAACTATTTTACTACGGATCAGCGGAAAGCATAGGACAACAGCGAAAGAAATAAAGATTATGATAGCTATAGTAAATAATGAAACGCCATATATGGTAACAGACGAAAGAGGCGCGCTGTTGAGATGTACAGATGAAAACGAAAACATATCCCCTGGATCTCCTATGGTAACAAACGGGCGAAATAGCATCCACCAAAAATTCATCGCAAATATTGTTATATTGGTCATTTCTCCTATTAATGAATGAGTAACATACCAGTACATCCACCCCAACGGTTGTAATGAAACCGGCAACACTAATCCGATTGACAATAGAAAGGAGGTCATTATACCCAATAAAAGGGTAGTTTTATTCTTCTCGAGCTTCCACCAGAGAATACTAAATAGAGGCAACGTGTATATCGAGAAAACTTTTACGAATAACGACATGGTCAAACATACCATACTCCACAGCATTCTTTTCTTTTCCAAAAAATATACCGATAAGAGGAAAAAGAGTACGACTATAGAATCCATTTGTCCCCAAATAGCGCTATTGAATATAAAAACAGGGTTAAAAAGAATTATCAGTGTCGCAAGAACGCGATATGTTCTAAATTTTGGCTTACCAAAATAGAACCAGACACCCACGCCAATAAGGCAATCCGCAATGATCGAAGGAAGCCGCAGCATAAAATTTAAAGCCTGACCGCTAAGCCACGCGTAGACCTCCGGTGTATGAGAAGTAACGCGCAAAACAACTTTTGCAAATAGGATATTCACGTTATAAAACGCCGAAAGTATGTATAAAGATCCCGGTGGTTGATTATTTGGAAGAGTTCCAAACGTCAGATATTTCTGCGTGTACGTATCGGCTAGACTATGGAGATATGCCGTTCTTGCCCAATCTCTATAGCGCAAAATGTCAGTATTTTCCCGATATTGTAATGAAAAGAATGCTAGGAACACCCGAACAATAAATGCGAACAACACTACCATCCAAAAAAAATATGATATCTTCATGCTAATCTCGCCATTCTTCGGTTTCGTGATATATGGATCCAGGATTCACATCATGCCAGCCGGACTGAATTAATTCGGAGCTTTCAGAAGCTGAAAGATCAACCAACGTTGATGAAAATGTAGCGACAGCTGGCCCAGGTAACGGTATTTTTCCTGCCATAACAAAACCGATTTTCCTTCCTTTGTCAGAAACTAACTTCTGTTCTTCAAGATATAGAACGGCTGGCAATGAATATACCGTTGTGTCATACTTCCAATCATATATTGAAAATGTTTCATTGGGGAATGCACGTAATAACGTATTTCTCGTGTCTATTGCCATAAGAGCAGAAGAATTAATCGTCGGTTTCAATTCGAGGATGACTGCGTTCATTGAGCCAATGATTACTATTCCCAGCAATACAGATCCCAATATTTTTTGAAAACGGAATATCCGATATATTACCCAACCACTTATCAAAAGCACGAGCGGGTGAGTAAAAACAATAAAACTAGAAAATAACGGAACTCTCGTATATCGAAGAAGAATCACCATACCGGCGAACGTAGTAAAAATAAGACCCCATGTCTGTGGCATCTTGCGTCTTATAACAAGATATAAAAACATACAGCAGGCGAGTCCAGCAACAGCTATAGCTAGCCATATATTTCCGCCGATAATGTGTGCCCATTCCTTAGGCCAAAATTCGGTAAGATACGTAAGCCACCGCCGACCAAGCACGTCTAAGGAGGTAATATATTGATCTTTCATATAGTAATAGAGCATATTTTTTATATTGACGTAATCGTGTGACTTGTCGTATAGATAAATTGGAAACATAGGAGGAATCGCCCCCAATATCGAGGCACAAATGGCCCCAATGGAGAACTTCTTCGAGAAGATGAACATCAGAAAGACTAAAATCGCCAGTGCCATACCCTGTAAGTGTATGGATGCCGCCCAAGAGGCGAATAATCCCAGACAAAAGGCTGCTAATTTACGTCTCGTTCTCAAATACCAAAGAGCACATATGAGAGAACCAAGCGATAGAACGGCAATGGGGGTTTGATTCGTTAAATTGACGGATTGTGCAATTTGTGCAGTCGACATCGACGTGAGAAGCGCAAGCAGCAGTCCGAACCATTCGTTTTCAAGCCATTTGCCCAATACTCCCATTCCTACAATTAATAGACTGCAAAAAGCTGTTAAATATATCCAGGGTGAAAGTACGCTCTTCGGATATATTGCTGTGCCCACCATGATAAGCCAATACCAAGTGCCGGACGTCTGAAAAGGGCCAGCAGAAGAAAATGGGCCCAGCAAGGGAATTTTCCTTTCGTTTAGCGCCTCCCGCGCCACAATGGCGTCATGCGCCTGGTCGTACGCCAAACCAAATCGATTGTTGTAATTCCAAAAACGCAACACTAAACCAAAAACTGTAATGGCAACTAGTAGTATGATAAAAAGATTCTTTTTCATTCGGCTATCCAGATTGCAGGCTTACCGTCTTCAAATTGTATGATACGTAAAGGACTTATATTACCGGGAAATTCCTTTGGAAGTCCGACATACAACGTATCAGCCCCGGAAAAATCTTTCGCAGTAAATGTTCTGAACTCGTACTTGTCGTAATGATTCCTCTCTTCTCCCCATCCACCCGATATGGTTCCTCCCTGCGCTAGGTACTGAGTCGGGTCGTATTTGGAATAATAAAGGAAAAATACGTGCGGCCATTCCAATCTCGTAGAAACGATAACTTTTTTATATTTATTCTTGAGGGCTTCGACATAGTCGATCATCTGTTTTCTGCCATACACCCAATCTTGTGAACGTTCCCGTGGGAGATGAACATCATATTGATGGAAGTAATGCGTTGCTGAAAATAACATAAAAAGAAAAATGACAAATACGTACACATACCTGTAAACAGTGTGTTTATAAACCGCTTCATATATAGCAAAAATACCCGCTGCGGTAATAATCACTAGCGGAATAAGCATAGGCAGTACGCGTATCGCATGAGGGATATCCCTCGTAATTGATGCCGGAATCGGAGAAACCGCAAGCCAAGAAAAAACGATTGCTGATGACTTTTTTGAAAATTTTTTGATAAGAAAATATGCCCCGATGGGCATAAAGAAAAGCATCCATACATACAACAAACCAACAAACGGGGTGTGGTGCAGTTTTTGGTCATAGTCGAAAAACCAGAACGTTGGGGAAAAATGAACCAAATATCCCCTTGCTATGATACTCGCGTAGATTAATTTATTGTTATGAAATAGCCTTGAAAATGTGTCTTGATACGCAGCAGTGTCAGATAACCTTTCTTGACTATTCTGAGAAAAGGCAACAGTAGCATCGTTGGTGTCAAATATGCTCGTACCTTTAATTCGCAGGTTCACTCCGCTCGCAAACACGTCCTGAATGACTAAGACCGTAACAAGGAAAATAAGAATCCCAGATAAAATAATCGGCATCTTTTTCCCGGCCGGGAATAATTGTCTCCAATAAAGGACAACCAGCATGACCCCAATAATTGGACCTATTACTTCAAGACTTCTGTAAGAATATATGGCAAAACCAAAACAGAGAGTCGCCAGAGGAAGAAACCACAAATTCTTGCGAACGGAAAACAAAAATCCCGTAACACCAGCTACCAGGAAAAATATACCGACATTCGCTTCTGCTGCCATACGCGAAAACTGAACGTGCCACGGGGTAATCGCGAGCAACGCCGCCGAAAGTATGGCAATAATTTTGCCCGTCTTGGGCAGTCCGGTCGGCTTTATGGGTGACATATCTTGGCATAATTCCCTCACGAGAATAAAAATGAGAGCAACGGTCAGTAATCCAAAGAATGCAGAAGGAAACCGAACGGCAAAATCATTTAAACCAAATATTCCCACTGACGCGACCGTGAGATATGAATACACGGGCATTTTGTAATCATCCAGCGAACGAAAATATTTTGGCAAATATGTCCCGAATTCGTCCCTGCCGGTTTTTAGTACCGAATATGCATTGTAACCGAAGGACACCTCGTCCCAATTGAGTGAAGGCGGATTTGAGGGAAAATGCCAAAAACGGAGCGCTAACGCTGCGACAAAAATAATTATTAATCCTATCCATTTCATTGTGCGAAAAAATGTTACTGCCATATCGCCAGGGACTTATCTGAATGTTTCAAATGACTGTGCTGTATTCGATATTTCATAATACTCGGTAATCTCCAAATGGCCCTCATAAAACCGTCTATCATGAGGAAATCTCCCCTCAATACCGCTTGCAGTAATCTCACGGGGGTCCATAGTACGTGCTCTACTATCAAGTCAAAATCCGTTATATTTTTCCAGATAAAAATATACTGATTACGATACGCGATGCGCGTAACCATGTTTGAGGTAAATTCCCGTTTAATCTTTCCTTCTTCATGATAATGACAGACAATGCTTTTTGGTTCAAATAACGTCTTCCATCCGTTTTTTCTCGCTCTGTATGATAAGTCGATATCTTCCCAATAGAATGGATTAAAAAGTGTGTCCATTCCACCCAATTGACCCCACATAGACTTCCTGAATGCCCCACTTCCTCCGGCAACCCACGCAGTATCTGTCTTGCTCGCCTCTCCCCGACTATGAATATAGTAACCTTTAACCCAATGAGCCAAACCCCTACCCCGAAGTACCGTTATCCCCTGCTCTTTGCTTTTTTCCAGACAGCCGACGGCAAATACCCGGGGATCGCGAAAGTGGGAGAGGAGCGGTAAGAGAAAATCCTTTTCCGGCTCAACATCGGTATTGAGAAGGACAACAACATCTCCTTTTGCCGCCGCGACGCCGGCATTTACGTTGGTTGCAAATCCGTTATGCGAGCGGCGCTGCACCACACGGACATTTGGGAAATGCTGCTTCAAATATTCTACCGAACCGTCAGTCGACATATCATCTGCGACAATGACTTCTGCTTCTGAGACAGCATCCAAAACATGCGGCAAATGCTCCTTCAGAAGATAAAGACTGTTCCAGTTGGGGATAACAATAGATATGGTACTTTCGCCGCTCACATTATTCCGCATAGGGGTGATTTTAAAACTTCGTTTGCTGTTTAT
>CAZOTW010000013.1:19603-28823 GCA_964582845.1 uncultured Gammaproteobacteria bacterium | reverse complement strand
TGGTAGAGTATACCAAGGCAAGCGGGTGAGAGTGGTTCAAGGAACTCGGCAACAAAAACTAGGCGTAACCTATGGGAGATGCCTTGCCACGCGTAAGCGTGGTCTCAGTTAATGACGCTAAGCGACTGTTTAACTAAAACACAGGTCTCTGCGAAGCCGAAAGGCTACGTATAGGGGCTGACACCTGCCCAGTGCTGGTAAGTTAAGAGTGGTACGTGCGATTATATCAAGCGTGCTTCTCAAGCTCCAGTAAACGGCAGCAGTAACTATAACTGTTCTATGGTAGGAACAATCTGCCATAGTGAGGTAGCCAAACCTCTTCCACTCGTGCATAAACAAAGTGGAAAAAACTTGACTATATGCTGGAAAAACTTGTTAATCCGACAGTACCTTTAAAGGTAAAAATTTGATCGGTAGAGTTAATCAGCAGGAAAGACTGATATGAAGGAGTTGATTATCTCAACTTTATTTCAAGCGCGCCTCTTTTACTTATGCACTTTTGTGCGTCACCTAAAGAGGACAAACGACAATAGTAGTGGATAAATACTTACAAAAAAATCAGTACCACCGCGTAACGTCGAATCAGAATCCTCAGAGACTATACGTCAGGGTCCCGTATTAAGCGGGATAAGATATAGTCCAAACTTCATATATTTTGAAGGTTTTGAGCGAAGTTCCTTGTCGGGCAAGTTCCGACCTGCACGAAAGGTAGAACGACTTAGCGACTGTCTTGAACCATTACCCGGCGAAATTGAAATGGCTGTGAAGATGCGGCCTACTTGCACATGGACAAAAAGACCCCATGAAGCTTTACTGCAGTTTGGCACTGAGGACTTCGTTTTGACTGTCGAGCATAGGTGGGACCCCGCCTTAAAACGGGGGTAATATGGAATACCACTCTTCGAAATGAGGAAATCTTACTTACTCCTGCATAAAAATCCAGGAGAAGAACACTGTCTGACAGGCAGTTTAACTGGGGAGGTTGCCTCCAAAAGTGTAACGGAGGCGTACAAAGGTTGGCTAATCCTGAATGGAAACCAGGGCGAGTCGTGCAAACGCGGCAAGCCAGCTTGACTGCGAGACGTACATGTCGAGCAGAGACGAAAGTCGGTGTTAGTGATCCTCGGATCCCTCGTGGGAGGGACCGGGCTTAACGGATAAAAGCTACTCCGGGGATAACAGGCTGATCGCTTCCGAGAGTCCATATCGACGAGGCGGTTTGGCACCTTAACTAAATACGACATTGGGGTGCTATCCAAGTAATTGGGTACCAAATAAATCTAGCTAATATCGGTGGAATCCTAAGTTGATCGTGGCTATTTATAGATCCATAATAGATCTATGGTAGGATCAACGGATAATACCGAGGGAAGCTTGTTTTAGAATTTTTGAAGTTCGAGGTGGGATGTGGGATAGTGAAGTGAGATTGTTTGAATCCTTGATTATATGATTAAGAGTTTCTTAGATCTAGAGGTTTATAAAGAAAGTTTTCAGCTTCAGTTGGAAATTGATGAGGTATTGAAAAGCTTTCCTGTAAGTGAACGATTTCTTCTCATTGATCAAATGAGAAGAGCTTCTCGATCAATTCCTTCGCAAATTGCTGAAGGATACGCAAAACGAAAGTCAATCAAGGAATTTGCTAAATATTTAAACGCTTGTGTTGGAGAATCTAATGAGATGATGAACCATCTTATGTTATCTAAACACAAAGGGTTTATCCGAAAGCCAGGTTATGTCGATGAATTAATTCAGCGATATGATCGGCTAGGGAAAAAATTAACGAATTTAAAGAATAATTGGCAAAATTTCAAATAATCAAGATTTCTCACTTCAGTATCCCATTTCTCACTTCCCACATCAAAATATCTATTACATAGCCCCGTATCGACTGATTCCCGACGCAAGGTCGGGATGAGATAGTTCAATTATGTATCACGAACTATAATACGCTGGCTCCCTGCGAGGCAGGGATGAAGATATAGTCAAATCTCATCAGAAACGGTGAGGGCAAATCTGTTTTTTACAGAATTGCGATGTCGGCTCATCCTATCCTGGGGCTGGAGAAGGTCCCAAGGGTCCGGCTGTTCGCCGGTTAAAAGGGTACGCGAGCTGGGTTCAGAACGTAAATCTCATTGCGTTCTCCGTCAGTAATGACGGATAATAAACAAAGAAGTCAGAGAACTTCTCTTTTCTGTCACCTACCGAGGAAAAGTACAGAAAAGTTTCGACTAAAATCGGTGAAACCCAAAGATGGTAACCGACCGTTTATGGGTAATACCGAGGGTAAGACAAGCATGAAACAGGAAAATCGAGCATATATTGCAGGATTTTTAGACGGAGATGGATGCATAATGCTGCAACTGGTATATCGGCACGATTATGTGTTGGGATATCAGATTCGGGCAAGCATCGTTTTCTATCAAAAACAACAATATCGCTGGTTTCTTTCCTGGCTTCAAGATCAATTTGGTGGTATTGGCTATATTCGTAATCGCAATGATGGAATGAGCGAATACACTATTGTGGGCATAGCAGATGTGAAGAACGTATTAACAGTACTTTCTCCACATCTTCGAATGAAAAAGCCGCAGGCGGAAATAACGCTGAAGGTGATTTCACAAATGCCCGGATCTGGGAGAAAAATGACCAAAGAAAAGCTCTTAACGCTTTCAAAAGATGTTGATCGCTTTTTAAAATTAAATTATTCAAAGAGGCGAACCAATACATCAGAGAAATTGAAAGCATTTTTAGCTTCACATACTTGATCCCGTAGAGACTTGCTTCGCGAGAGGCAGATCCCGACAATGCGTCGGGATAACAC
The DNA here is from genome assembly GCA_964582845.1 of uncultured Gammaproteobacteria bacterium. Lineage (GTDB taxonomy): Bacteria > Patescibacteriota > Microgenomatia > UBA10105 > UBA927 > CAZOTW01. The sequence goes on along the minus strand of CAZOTW010000013.1, from coordinate 26,002 downwards.
GTCGACTCCCGATTAAATCGGGATGAAGATATAGTCCAAACAGCTAGTAATAGTTGAATATTTTGCGTGAGACAGTTCGGTCTCTATCCTGTGCAAGCGTTGGATTCTTGAGGGGAGCTCTCTCCAGTAGACGCGATGAGCGTCATGCTCTCCCATACCGTAAGGTGTGGGATGTAATCGGCTTAAGAACGGTGAAGTCTTCCTGATGATATGGTACGATGGAATCGATGCGAGAGGACCATAAATCAAAAGATAATACCGTGGGAAGTCGACAAAAAATAAAGATCCAGGATTTAGCATATATAGCAGGATTCTTAGATGGTGATGGAAGTATCATGATACAGGTGAAGCGTCGTTCCGACGCCCCAAGAGGGTGGAGGATTATGGCAACCATCTGTTTGTACCAAGATACTCATCACAAAGCTCCATTACTATGGATGCGTGATGTGTTTAGGATTGGGTATATATCCAACCGCAATGACCATATCACTGAGTTACGTATTAATGGATATAGTGAAGTCAAAAGAATTCTACTATTGCTTCAACCGTTTATAAAATTTAAGCGGAAACAAGTAGTATACGCACTTCGTATACTGACGAGTTTAGAAAAGAAGCCAATTGCTGCAATCCCAAAAGAAGAACGATTAGCGATTGCTGACGATATTATCGCTTTGAGGGGAGAGAATTACCAATCCCATCAGAGGCGATATACGGATGCATCAATAAAAGAACTTCTTGGATTCTAAAGTTTTTTGTTTGACCCTGTAACGACTGATCCCGCCTAAGTGGCGGGAGAGATAGGAATTAATGTTTTCCTATAACACGCCGACCTCCCCCGATTTGATCGGGGGAAGAAGATATAGTCTAAGCTTTCAGAAATGAAAGAACAACTTGACGAGAGGACCGAGAGGGACAGATCCCTGGTGTGCCAATTGTCGGACAACCGGCAGCGTTGGGTAGCTAGATCTGGAAGGGATAAGTGCTGAAAGCATCTCAAGCACCAAGCCCACCCCAAGATGAGGAATCGTTATAGACCACCCGAAGAATACGGGTTTGATAGGCGAGAAGTGTACGCGTCGTAAGGCGTTTAGCTTACTCGTACTAATTGGTCGATGTTGTGGAGAACAAAGTGATTCTGATCATCCCGCTCCGCGGGAGAACAGAACTTTGTCTTTACCCTGAGAGAAATCGAAGGGCATAGATGAAATTGAATGAAGGGTAATGTGAATTATCCCTTACGTACAACTACCCCTGTACCAGCCTTACTGACTCGCGAGGTTTACATCCTCGCCTCGTCAGAGCGGCGGTACGGGGCAAGCTTACAAGATATTTAACAAGTAAATAAAAGAGGCTCTTGAGCAAAACCGCTTTAGAGTCTTCCAGTCTTTTGAGCGACGTGGCACCACCCGATCCCATTCCGAACTCGGAAGTGAAACGCGTCAGCGCTGACAATACCTGATTCGCAAGATTCCGGGAAGATAGGTCAAGGCTGGGGGACCCTATAGCGGTTTTTTTGATGGCAAATTAACGATCCCGAGCTTGTCGAGGGAGAGTTTAGTTGCCGATCAATCCGCCATAGCGAACATTCGCCTGTATGGACGTAGACCTCGAGGCGAATTTGAGCGAAGGAGGATGATGGCGAGAGGTAAATGGTAACAGAGAGAGAAAATCTATTTGCAGAAGGGGAAAAAACTACAGAAAAAATTGGAGACAATGGAAAAAATCGACTGAAAAAATCGGATCGGCAACGGCTGCAGAGGAGGAGTGGGAGTTGGGGTAGATGATACTTCCGGAAGTAACGCTTCAGAAGAGGGAACTAGGCTGTATTTCGTTCCGAATCCTCCCGTGGGAGTAGGAGTCAAAACTGAAGTAGGAGAGAGGTATGCGACTGTCGGTTTCTTTGATACTTTGGTCGGGGTAGGCGTCGGCGTTACGCAGATACAATTGGTTTGGGAAATACAGGAAGCATTCCGGCATAATCCGTTGTAGCAAAAAAGTGTACTTATGCAATCGCGATTTTCTACACAGGTTCTATTGCATCCTAAAGGTACTGTTTGAGGAGTAGGCGTGGGAGTAGAAGTAGGGGTTAGTGTCGGTGTCGGCGTTGCCCCTTGTTGCGGTGTTGGGGTAGGAGTCGCCGTAGGCTCATCGGATTGGGTGGTGGTGGGGGTAGGGGTATTCGTAGGAGTACTGGTAATATTTCCAACTACGATATGGGCACCAGTCGTAGTGTCTACCACGTTACTTGTTTGACCAATTGCAGCTACTTGTGTTGTTGAGGCGAAATTGATATCGGAAGCTCCATCAGTCAGCGCTTTGAGTTTAAGCGACGCTAAAACATCAGTCCCTTTTTTCGGTGCAGTAGGGATTGCTCCCACCGTAATACTCGCATTGCCGCCACCTACAGCCCCTGGGACCAGTTCAACCGGTAAAAATGAGCCGATTTGGATTTGCTCCGCCTGTAACTTCGCCGGATCATAGGTGAGATGAAGTTCTGCTGCGGAAACCGTTAGATCTTTCGTATTGATACTAATGGCGACGGTAAATTCCTGTCCGGCAGAGGCGGTAATATTGGCAGGGATTAACATTAAGGAAACACCGGTGCCGGATGCTTTTTTCCGAATTTCCTGGCGTTCCCTGGCTGCCAGAAACGTGATAGCAAAAAGACCGAGCAAGAGAAGAGGAATAAGGAGTTTGATACCTTTGAAATTCGCAAAATCGTTCCCTTGTTTCAAGAACGAGAAGCGGCGGTGCATTGGCGGAGGAGGCGAGTCTCCTGGAGGAGAAGACGTTGGGGGCGGGGAAAGTGCTGGTGATGTATTGATATCCATAATTAGTTTGTTTTCCCGAAATTGGTCACAAGGATATTATAGTCGAAAATATCCACCTTGCCATTCCCATTTATATCACTTGCCAAGGTCCCTGTCTTTCCGAAGTCTCCCAAAAGAGTATTGTAATCAAAAATATCCACCTTCCCGTCACGATTGATGTCGCCGGGAAAAATAGGTTTGGGTGTTGGGGTCGGCGTCGAAGTAGGCGTGGGTGTGGAAGTAGGAGTTGGTGAGGGTGTAGGTGTTGGGGTGGAAGTTGGAGTAGGTGTTGGAGTGGACGTGGGTGGGGGAATTATCGAAATATGTGCTCCGGTCATAGTTTCCACCACGCTTTCAGTTTTGCCTATAGCAGCAACACGAGTGCTTGCGGCAAAATTTATATCTGATGACGAAACAGTCAAGGCTTTGAGTACCAAAGACGCGAGGATGCCCGTGCCTTTTTGAGGCGAATCAGGTTGACTTCCCAGTATTATACTGGCATTTCCGTTTCCCGCCACACCCGAAACCAGTTCAACAGGAAGGAATGAGCCTTTTTGTATTTGTATCGCCTGCAGTTTTGTGGGATCGTACGTGAGATGCAATTCGGCCGCAGAGATCGTTTGATCATTGGTATTGATCGTGATAGCTACGGTAAATTCCTGACCGGGATTTGCAGTGATCGTTGCCGGAATAAGCGTGAGCACGGCGCCGGTGGCTGCAGCTTTTTGGCGTATTTCCTGCCTTTGCGAAACGGCCCACAAGGTAACTCCTAAAAGTAAAATTAGAAATACAGGTATTGCCAGCTTTATGAAATTACGCTTCATAATCACATTAATTCGTTTTCCCGAAGTTGGTTACTAGGATATTATAATCAAAAATGTCCACTTTACCGTCCCCGTTAATATCGCTTACCAATGTTCCCGTCTTCCCAAACTCTGCTACAAGCAAGTTATAGTCAAAAATATCTACCTTACCATCGCGGTTGATATCTCCGGGAATTGTAGTGGGGGCAGATGGAGCGCAATTGAGTGTCATCGGGCTTTGTTTTAGCTCATATTGAGCGCCTTGTGCATTGATTCCAAATCCGTGGATGGTTTGATTGGTATTAGTTTTTAGCCGGTCCGGAATTGGAATGGTAAATCGGTGATTTGCACTGCCGCAAAGGGTGTCGACTGCATTTTCTGAAGGCTCTTGAGCAGTAAGCGTGCTCACTAACTGCTGGGCGGCACCGTCTCCGGAAAATATTTTCACCTGTACAGGATTATTGCTTGCTGAGTTGCATGCCCACCCGGTGATGTTTCTACAGTTCGGGAGATCAAAATATCCTAAATTAGACGGACTCGGAGTTGGAGTGGGTGTTGCGGAAGATGCTGAAACCTGAATAAGATTTCCCGTCGGACGCTTTGTGGTCCATTTCGATGTTTCATAAATAACATGAGTATTTTCCCATGATTCGGTTTCAACAGATAGCGTCCAATGAGATTCACTTGGCTGCGGCGTTGTCCAAGGGAGGTGACGGGTAATTGCTTCAATATCAAACGTGTAGGATGCGTTCCCGGTTCCAATAAGTTGTGTTGGAAATCCGTACGGCTCCCATTCCGGATGAGGGAGAATTTGATAAATGTCCTGTCCGGTGCCGGTTGTTACATCTGTGCCACCAGTCCACTGAAGGTAGGCATCATAGGGAAATCCAGCAGTGCCGCGGGAGATTTTCTCTCCGGTAATTTTTTCATGATATGGCGGACAAACGCTTAATGTCTGGCTATTGAGCGGGGAACAATGTGCACCGGATGGTTTTGTTTTTGTCGGTGTAAATCCGAAAAACCGTATAGTGGGAGAACTACTTGTGCCACATGGCTTCCCGTCATTTCCCCAGCAACTACTAAGAAGCGGAATACTTAAGAGATAACGGCTTGCGCTATTGGGAGGTAACGCAAGGATATTAAAATCAAAAGACCATAAAAATGACTGTGTGTTAATCCAGCGATTTTGCATGATTTGGCGGTAATCTTCTGCTTTCGGGGCGTCTGCATTGAGCCATGCATTTCCTGCTGCATAATCCACACGATAGACACGGGGACTATTTGGTGCTTGTGTCCATGACGTGTTAAAGGAACCCAGGCCACCCGCCCATGTTCCGGTGAGTCCTCCGGTAACCACCCCATTTCCATCTTTACTCGACCACGTGTGGCCCAATGTCGTTGTTCCTATGATACTTGAAGACCAGTGAAACCAATCGTCTACGCTTTGTCCGGGAGGATGTGCACGCACTCGGCATTTCTCAGCAATAGTCAGAACTTGCGATCCGGCTAAATTTGTATTCTCCTGTTCCGTTACCAAATTCCCATTTGGGCCAGGACCGGCGGGACCCGCGGTATTGTAACAATCAAAGTTGGCATATGCCTGATTTTGGCTTGCCTTAATCATTTGCATGTTTTCCCGAATTACATTACTTCTCATGCCCTCATCTCCTAACGCCGGTTGGGTTTCTGCGGTATAGGAAGATTGAGCAAGAGTCTGTAATGTTATTGGCGAGCCTACCTGAAGAACCGGAGCTTTTGGGGCCTTGCTATAGCCAAATATTACTCCCATTACTGTCGTATTTGGGATATTAAATGTTGTTCGAAAACACAGTTGACCGGTTTGGGAGGTAAATGATTGATAGGGCACAAGCCAGCGTTGTTCCGGAATATATTTATACGTAAACCAGACATCCTGATAATCAGACCGTGTTTTTCCGCTGATTAACTGAGAATCCAAGGGAAAACAATAGGTGCTTGCGGAAGATAAAGTGGCTGGCGCATCTGAAAATTGGATGGGTATGACATATTGCCAAAGTATACTGAACGGAAACTCGGTTAACGGCTGGGCAGCAAAAACTTTATGAATAGGGATGATGAGAAAAATGAAGAGTATGCAAAGAGGCATGATGAAATGACGAGAGAAAATTTTAGAGTGCATGCGAAACCTACTGCCACTGGCCGTTAGTATACACTTCTGCCTCGATGGTAAAGTTGGTGGTACCGGAAGGGATCGTATAGGGGAACGTGTACTGGTTGCTGGTATTTTTGGTACCGCTTTCTACAAAGCTTGCGCCATTTACTCTGATTCTTGCCCGTGAGGCGTTGGTCCCGTTTACCGCAAACACGATACTGTCTCCGGCTTGGAGTGTAGACGGCGTAACCACCTGACTGTCTTTATATACGAGAAGATTTGTGCATTGACCGGCGACGGGAGCTTGGGTGGGTTGTGTGGTAGCCGTCGGCTGCGTACCTCCTCCACCGGCACACGAACCGGTACATGCCTGTTGCATCACACCGCAATACACCCCATTGGCATCAAGAAAGTCTATTTGGCCGCATCCCGTAAAACTTGCGCTCGCACAGGCAACGGGATGACAATTATCTCGGCATTCGGGAAGTCCTCCTCCGTAATTTTTGCATTGGGTACATGTGCAGACTTCGCATTTGCCGGAAGAACCGCACTGTCCGGTTGCCGGTCTTTGACAGGTGCCATTCGTACAAATCAGACCCGTATCGCAATTGGGCATATTGTTACAATTTTGCGGCACGCGGCAAGTTTGACCCAG
>CAZOTW010000013.1:11527-19593 GCA_964582845.1 uncultured Gammaproteobacteria bacterium | reverse complement strand
TCCTGCGCAAACAGTACCTCCGCCACCACCCCCGCCACTTGTGGGACCTGCTCCTTGTTCGCAGCATTTAAGTCCTCCCGAACAAAGTCCCCGATCTACCAAATGTCCGGGCGCACCTCCAAAGTTACATTGGTCTTGCCCCGTGCACCAGCACGTGGCCTGCGTGGGTTGCGTTCCTCCTCCACCTCCACCGCCGCAGTTACACCCTTCCCAGGCTTTTTTACAGCTATTGCAGTTAGCACACCAAATTTCTGATTCTCCAGCCTTACAGCCATGCGAATCTACTTCGGTTCCGGCGCGACTTCGGATGTCCGCTAACTGCTTCGATTGGCTTACAAAGATCGTGGTGACACCCACGACAAGAAGAAGCATGAGAATTCCGGCCGTGGCAAAAAGTTTTTTTGATTTTCTCTCCGGCAGTTGGGGTGGCGGCATTGGTGGCTCAGCGGGTAGTGGTGGTGGATCAGAAGTAGGTGGTATTGAATTCATGATAAAGTCTTGAAACGCAATATACGTCCTACTATCTACATTAAGAGACTATCGCATATCCGTCAATAGCGTGGACATTATTCTTCTGGTGGAGCGCTTACCCGGTGAGGATCAAACTTGTTCACACACACGTCATGAAGTATCGCAATAGACCATCCGGTAAATGCCGGCCATAAAATTCCTTCGATGGGGACAAACGAATATCCGTCGAAATGGCTTTCTTCCACTATTCTCCCATTATTCCTTTTTCGGAGAGCCATAAGAACGCAATTCTCTGGCTGACCATCAATGCCACCAAATGGTACAACCATCCTGCCGCCAACTTTTAGCGCCGTAAAGAGATCCTGACCTGCTGGATTTTCCTGGGGGAACGGAGGAAGTGAAGCGCTCACGATAATTTTGTCGAATACCTTGGGCTTCGTAAAAAGCATTGTGCCATCTGCGGAAACAACGTGGACATTGTGAATACCCAAAGCATCCAATCTCGTCTTTGCTTTCTTTGCCAGCGGAAAATTGATTTCTACGGAATAAACCTCTTGTGCCAGACAGCCTAAGATACCGGTCTGCCAACCGCCACCTCCGCCAATCTCAAGAACTATATCTGCTTGATTGGGATCCAAGAGGTCTACCATGGCGGCTACAACTTTCGGTTGTGAACCAGGGGATTTCCCGGAATACATTCGATCGGGTACGACTTAGTCGGTGAGTGCAAGTGCTTGAAATTCGTCACTTGCAAATAGGTTTCTGGGGACTCGCCGCATGGCGGTAATGACCTGAGGCCGTGCGTATGGAGTGATCGCATCGATGAGCGCGTCGTATGTGGGGTAATAGACAATATCCGATGGCAACGAAGATTCCTGCGTTTCTGGTAGCATGGCGGATAGGATTGTAGAGAGTTTATTTGAGGACGTCAAATCCCGATTTGAGAGGCTTATTTATATACTCCCTGTCGGTGTTCGATATTGACCACCTTAAGAGTGCTCGTTTTGATATCAAATGTATAAATAATCCGATAGTCGCCGAGCCGGTATTTATAATATTCTTCAAGCTGTCCGCGTAACTTTCCTCCCGCTATCGGATTTTGCTGTAAAAGGATGAATGCATTCGGAAGACGTTTTTGAATGCGTTTAGGCAGTTTTTGTACGCGTTTTTGTACGCTTTGCGGGAGGATGAGTTGCTTTGCCGGCATGGAATCCTTTCAAAAACGTTTCCAGTGTAACATATTTTCCTTCTTTGATTTCCTTTTCTGCCTTTCGGATTGCCGGCATAGAGTGTTGGAGGGTATAGATGGTTTCTTCAAGAGCATCGATATAATCTGGTGGAACGAGCGTCGCTTTCACTTTGCCTTTTTTGGTTAGATCCACACGTAAATACTCTTCGTCAACCTTATCAACGAGATTCAAAAAATCTTTTCTGGCTTGGGTTACTGGCAATACGTACGTCATGCATAGATAGTGTACATAAAAGTGTACATTTTGTCAAACGACAACCAGAATACAGATTGACCTATGAGTTACGGGCGGGGAGAGGAGTACCACACGACGACGTTACGGTAAAGAGAATCGGGGTTGATGTTGTCCCAATCGTCCTGGGAAATTTTCATCGCGGATGAGCTCGCCATGTCCCAAAGATCCAATCCGCCAGTATTTTCCGGAACCGGCCTGGACTGACTCGCAAGCGTATAGGGGAGGGCGCCGAACCCGATTTTGTGCCCGGTACTAGAAATTTTCTGCGCATGGGACAGATACAGGACGAGGGCGAGGCTATGGGTGTCGCCCTGTGATTTATAACTATAGACATCAAATTGTTCTCCCGGATACTGTTTGGAAAGTGTCGCGATCCATTGTCCCGCTCTCCATGCCGTCCAGTTTTTTGCCGCCAGAATGGAAGGAATGACAACGGAGAGGGAGCTTACGGTAACCACAGCGACGAACAATGCGCCGATTATTTTTTGTTTGTTGTAGATAATCCATAACGCCCATGCTGATACGGTCAGAATAAACGGGTGAAGAAAAACGAAATAGCTTTCAAATCGCTCTCCGCGATAGAAGCGCAGGGCACCAATCATGATGGCTAAACTTGCGAAGATACTGACAGAATATGGGGTAAATAGTCGAGCAAATATGGCGATTGCAAAAGAGAGTGCCATGACACCAACTAGAAGTATGGTTACTGGATTTATTCCGCCGATAATACCGCTCCACAAATGCGGAATAAACACGCCGAGATACGTGAGCCATCGGTTGGGGATGTACACGTTGTATTGGCCGAATTTCAAATAGTCGATAATGCCACGGTAATTATAATAGCCATGCGTCATATCAAAGTGGACGAGGGGAATAAGAGGGAGGGCAGCGAGGATGGCAAATGCGACATAATGGGTCCAGCGGGGCCGCCGCAGAATGGGGATGATCAAGCCAAAGACAGCAAGGAGCGCGGCTTGATAATGGGTCGTGAAGGCGCATCCGATACTTAAACTCAAGATAATAAGATGTTTCATGCTGCCGGATTTGAGATAGGTAATTCCTGCCCAAACGGCGATTGTGGCGAAAATCGAAACGAGTGACGGGTTCGTCAGATTTAGCCCCTGCTCGATCTGTGCCGGAGAGACCGCGGCAAAAAGTCCCAAGATGATAGCAAGAGCCCTCCCGCCGATGACGTACCCTGTGGCCATAAGGAGAATTACCTGGGCTACATATAGCGTGGTCAGGACGATCCAGGGCGTGAGAATGGCATGGGGATAGATGGCTGTGGCGGCCACCACGAACCAATACCAGATCGGGCCTGTCGTAAAATTGCCGGCGGATGAAAACGGTCCGATTGCGGGCATGGGCTTGCCGTTGAGTACCTCTTGGGCGATGATGGCATCACGGGCCTGATCGTACGCCAGGGCCCACCGCTCGTTGTATCGGGCAAACCGAAGAACGATAGCCAAAACCACTATGACGCCGTATACGATGAAATCCCATCGGATCTTCCGTTTTTTTGTGGTTTTCGGCATATCCCGATTATATACCGGAATTGATGGTTGCGGCTTTTCCCACACCGAAGATATAGCCACATGGGAGCAGCCAACAGACAATTAGTATAAACCGGATGCACGTGCATGTCTGATAAACTAATTAAGTCTTATTCACCGGTTTGTCAGCGAGGAGGTTTTCTTTCTGAAAATAATTGATTTCATCTTGAAAGCGGTTAGGGCGGAAATCAAGCTGGTCCTCGGGTATTCCCAAAAGTTTGCCAAAGGCGATACTTTCTGCCCAGGCTGATTTCTCCGGCGTTGTAAAAAATACTTTCTGTTTGTAAATGACGATGAGATCTTCATCGTTATAGAGATGCGCGTACCAGGGTTCGTTATCACACATGTTATCCTGAATACTTTTTATGACCTTCGATACCTCGTTTTCTTGCACCACTATGCCGTATATGACCCAATCACTATCCATGCTTTTTTCCCTTGCGAACAATTCGAATTGTTCGGGAAAGAGGGGATCGCGGAAGGATATATTGACCAAAATGCCGTGATACACTGCTTGTTTCATACGGAAGTTTAGCTGCATCGTACTACCGATGAGAAAAGGGGTCAAGGCTGCCATCCTTGGCGTAGGAGGGGAGCGGTTTTTTGTGGGAAGTTTATAACTTATAGTTTAATAAGAATAAACATTATTTTTTAAAAAAATTACGTAATTTTTTCTTGATTCCTTCTTTAGTAAGCCTATAATTTAACTCCAAAAATTATCTCGGTGGCCAAAATACACCTAAAACATTGTACGTTGGGTTAGGATAAATAGTGCCAACTATTAAATATGAATCTCTAGTTTCTGCCCACATTTCTGTAAGCCATTTATTTTTAACTTTTTCTAATGCTGCATCAATCGCGTAAGGATTCTGTTGTTTCATATTTCGGTACAGTTCTTCTATTTCCCAGTCAATAATTTGCATTCTATGTCCATTGCATCGTGAATCGTTGCAGGTAAAATCATAGCTGAACGTGAAAGGAATTTTTTCTAACGGTTTCGGTTGTTCTTCAAATAATCGTCCTTGTGTAAGTACCTGTTCATGTCGTTTACTCCATGTTTCCTTCCCTGTAGTAATAATGAAATCGTTTATTCTTTTGGGTTTAAAAATGCCTAAAGAAACAGAGTGATTCTTATAATCTTCTTCAAGGTGATGTAGGCTTGGTGAGATAGTTGGTAAAATTATTTTTTTCCGTTCTATCCAATTTCTTGCAGGTAATGGTTGCCCAATCGGATGAATTTCAGCTATTTCAGGTTCATAACTGTCGATCCTAAAATCTTTTTCTGCTGATCTTTTCTTAATTTTGAAGTTAACCCATTGATATTTTGAAAATCTACTTTGATATGCCATATAACGGAAGGGAACAGGATAAAGCCGTATCCATTTTCCGGATTCTGTTACTCCAGCGGTACAGACAGTTTCTCTGTATTTGTCTGATGGATTGGGAGTAGCTTTTACTACAACAAGGATTTTTTCAAAATGAGACTCTACAGCGGGGTAATCGTTAGGTTTTTGTCTCTCTTGAGAATTTCGTTTGCTAATATCGATCGGTGACATAAGTCGCTATCCTTTTCGTAACAGAGTAACGTTGTTTTTCCGTTATTATTTATTATTTCAAATAAATCTTTAAATGCTGATCTTTCTCCTTGAATATATTTTCGATATTTTTTAAAAAATTCTAAATAGTCACTTCTTCCCGATTTAAGATCATTACGTATTTCAGATGGACTACCAAACTGCGGCAGGTGATAGTATTTTATACCATTTGCATTAAGGATCGGAGCTAACCTGTTCTTTGAGAATCCGTTTTTCCTACTTAATGGAATTTCTCTTATATCAATCACCGTGGTGATGTGGTTGATTTTTAGCTTGTTGATAAATTCTTCGATTGTTTCTTGTTCGTAGCCAGTCAAAAAAAGATGAGGCATATTTCTATCCTACACTTATATGAATTAAGCATGCAAGTCAAGTAGGGCATTGACAGAGGTTCCTATTAATTTACCTTATTCGTTGGTTTTCCCTTGAGGAAATTTTCGAGATTGGAAACGAAAATTTCTTGTTTGACGATCCGCGCCTCTTTGGTCACAAAGCCGATCGGGGGATAGACGATGCAGCTAGGATATTTCGCAAGCTTCAGCACGTCTTTGGCGTCCATCTCGTCGGGATGATCAAAAATAAACGTTAAGTCACCCTTTTGCAAACGTTTCATAACCGCCGCACGATCGACTAATTCCATTGGGGAGACGTTCACAACGATAGCTCCTTTTTTGAGTGCACCGATCCGCTTTTCATTTACTATTCCCTCTGTCTCCTTCGTTCTGTTTACATGAAGCGAGAGGAAATCGCAGGTTGAAATAAACGAATCAATCGGTTTATAGACAATAGTTTTCGTTTCTATGTCTTTTTTCCTCTCCCGCGACCAATAGACGACATTTGCACCAAACGCAGAGGCGAGCTCGGCCACCCTGGTTCCAATTCTTCCCATGCCAATAATCCCAAATTGTTTTCCTTTTATTTCGGTCGCTGTAAATCCATCGCCGGAATAATCACCCTTTCGGCCGGCAACCTTGGCTTTTTCGCCAGAGCGAAGATGTTCGAGAATCAAAGCAAATACCCATTCCGCGACCGACTCGGTTGCATATCCAGGGATGTTGCAGACGGCGATGTTTTTGCTCTTTGCATATGCGGAGTCTACTGTCGCAGATCCGGTTGCCAGAAGGCCGATGTATTGTAATTTTGGAAATTTGTCGATAGTGGCTTTATCAATGTTGTTGAATTTCGCAAGTAAGCAATCAACGTCCTTTTGCGGCGCAAAGACAACGGCATCGGTGAGTGCATGGATCTTTTTCCAGATATTTTCGTCAAGCGCGGACTTGTCAAATCCCGTAACCAGGATTTTTTTGAATTTCATAGCCGCATGGTACTACCGACGAGAAAAGGGGTCAAGTTAAACGATTGCGCCTGGTAGTATAATACCCTCAATGAACTACACCATTCGTCGCGCGAACAGAAAAGAATTGGAAACCGCCATTGAATGGGCGGCGAAAGAGGGGTGGAATCCCGGGTTATACGATGCGGAGGCTTTTTACGCGATGGATCCCGAAGGGTATTTCATGGGATTTGTCGATAATGAGCCAGTGGCATCACTTTCTGCCGTTTCGTATCCCGGTGGATTTGGATTTTTAGGATTCTACATCGTCAAACCGGAACATCGCGGGAAAGGATACGGGTGGGGTTTATGGCAAGAGGCGATGAAGTACCTTCATACCCACAACATCGGCCTTGATGGGGTGGTAGCGCAACAGGAAAACTACAAAAAGTCCGGTTTTACCCGCGCATACGCCAATATCCGATATGAAGGAGTAGGTGGAAAAGAGGCGAAGAAATCAAAATATATCATTTCGCTTTCAAAAGTCCCCCTTAATTTGCTCCTTAAGTATGATCGTCAGGTGTTTCCAGCGGATCGGTCTCAATTTCTTACGCTTTGGATCAAACAACCGAAAAGTTTAGCCCTTGGATATATGAAAAACGGAAAACTGTTGGGCTACGGTATGGTACGGCCGTGCAGGGTAGGGTATAAAGTTGGGCCATTGTTTGCGGATAACGATAAGATCGCGGAAGAATTATTTGCGCAATTCCGAGCATTTGTGGGCGATGACAAGATTTATTTGGATCTGCCTGAGGTAAATAAGAAGGTGGTTGCGCTTGCGAAGAAATATAACATGAAGCCGATGTTTGAAACCGCGAGGATGTATACGAAGAATTTACCTAATATTGATCTCCGCAAAGTTTTCGGTGTGACGACGTTTGAGTTGGGGTAATCTGTTGCTATGTTGAACGAAGAACAGCGAAATCAAAAAATTATTGCACAGCTTCGAACGCTTTGGGAGCAATGTTCTCATCCAGCTCAACCGCTCGAACAACAAATTCCTGAGGGGTATATTGTTGATCATGGCGAGGATGGCATGACGCGAGTTTGGAAAGATGTAGATGATCAGCAGAAAAATCCCAATGATCCTCTTCATCTTTTTGCTCTCAATATTGACGGTAGGGAAGTTCTTTGGAGACAAAGAGGAACAGAAGGAACGCAATATCATCAGTATGATGATGACGGATATCTAATCGGAGAGTCATATCGATTTCCTTCTACGCCACCGTGGGGCTGGATGAGAACGTATCAGTATAAACAGCTAGGCGACGGATCAAAACGATTGATCGAAGCCATACGTCAAGATTTTCGAGGTATGCCAGATGAAACTGTTCGGAAACCGGCAACGCAAAAGGATCCAGCCTCTATGGCAGAAGAAATTCAACTCGGAGAACAAGTAAAACGCGATGCCGATAATTTCGATACTGGCCTGGAAGATTTGGTACAAGAAGGGAATGATCTTTCTGTAATATTTGATGAGCGCGGCAATCCTTCTAACCCGACTGATTTATTTTATTAAGCGCAAGGTCATTAGCTATCGCCGTGACGACGTTTGAGTTGGGGTAACTTCTTAGGAAGAAAGAACAATTAGTATGTACTTAAATAATTTCATAATATTTCTGTTTTTGGT
>CAZOTW010000013.1:5214-11517 GCA_964582845.1 uncultured Gammaproteobacteria bacterium | reverse complement strand
TCGGATGCACGTGCGTGTCTGATAAACTAATTATCCGTAGAGGGGTTTATCCTTCGAGTGTCGGGAGAAATATTTGGTTGACCCAGTTTTCCGGCTGGAGCGCTTGTTCATAGAGGATGACACCTTCCTCGGCAGCGGGTTCTTCAAAATGGTCTACGACTTCGGCAAATTCCTTATCCGTCATGTCGCGCACGGCCTTGGTTTCTCTATTTTTGAGCCACCGATCTTTGGCAACCTGCGCGGGGATTTTTACATGGACCACATAGGTGGGGACATTGTACTTTTTGGCAATCTCGCGGAGTTTATCCCGCTCGGCTTTGGAATGATTTGCCCCATCGTTCACGACTGTTTTGCCCATCGCAAGCGCCTGATCGATGTCATCATAGGCTATTTCGCACGTTTTTTGCCAATCCTCATCGGAAATTTCATCGTTGCGTTTGTCTCCTAATCCCCGTTCTTCATTGATGTCATCAAAATTCACCCGCACGAATCCGAAGCGCTTCGTGAGGTACTTAGCCAGTATGGTTTTGCCGGAAAACGGTAGCCCGCAAATAATGTAGAGATGGGGTTTATACATACGATTATTGTAACAGAAATGTTAAAGGACCAATGGCACCCAGAAATTCATTGATATAGGTAAGTAAATAGGATATAATCCCAAATCACATATGCCAGCGGAACAACCAAACGATGTTAACTTGGGACTCGAAAAATTAAAAAGGCAACTTAAGCCTGGCGAGATAGTTTTTGGTAATGCATTAAAAGTTGTCGGATCAAGGGGGGATAGAATGTATCCGATACGCGCCCAAGGAGCAGAAGATCTCGTCGCTTACCTTTGGACAAGCGGACGCTTCGAAACCATACGCCTGGTTGAGCCTACATTTGATGCGGCAGGAGACGAGATACCGGGCTTTGCAGCTATCGTGGCCAAACCAAAACCACAGGAAGAATGATTACCCCCACAGTGGCTTGAGCTTTAAGTCGAGAGTGTGTATAATACACCAATCCTATCGAAAGGCGGTATAATGAATGGCTACAAAACAAGTCAAAAGTCAAAAGGCAAAAGTTAAAAGTAAAGACGAAGCAAAAACGTCTTCTCCTGTAGCATCTCCTCCAAAATCATCTAAGCAACCCCAAACCATGGAAGAATTACTTTCCATGACGGGCTATTCCCTAAAAGGTGTCAAAAAAGGCGACGTCGTAAACGGGGTCATTACCCGCGTCGGATCCCGCGAAATTACGATAGATATCGGCGGGAAAACCGAAGGCGTCGTCATCGATCGGGAACTGGAAACCTACAAAGACATGCTCATGGCCCTCAAAGTGGGGGATACGGTGGTGGCCCAAGTGATTGTCGCAGAAAACGATCGCGGCCAATCCGTGTTGAGCTTGCGCCGGAGCATTTTTGAAAAACGCTGGACGACGCTTGCAGAAAAACAAAAAGCCGGAGAATCAGTCGAAGTCACCCTCAGAGAGCCGGTTCGCGGTGGCATACTCGTAGACTACGGCGGGCTTCGCGGGTATATACCGCAGTCCCAGTTGGATAGCGTGCTTTCCAAGCAGCTCGATAAAGCAACCGGCAGACGCGTGCAGGTGAAAGTCGTTGAAGTAGATAAAGAGACCAACCGTTTAGTCTTTTCACAGCGAGCTATTACAGAAGGAGCAGCACTAGCGAAGCAAAAAGAAGTGCTTGACGCTCTTACCGTTGGCGAAACGGTACAGGCGACGATTACGGGAGTCGTGCCCTTCGGCGCATTTGCCAAATTAACGGTGACCAAAGAGGGCGTGCGGCATGACGTTGAAGGCCTCATCCACATATCCGAGATCGCATGGGAAAAAGTCGAAGATACCAGCCAATATGTCAAAGTTGGCGATAGCCTGAAGGTCAAAGTCGTTGGCGTTGACTCCGAGACCGGAAAATTGACACTGTCCCTGAAACAACTTCTTCCGGATCCATGGGAGCACGTCCTTGATATGTTTGAGAAGGACAGCACCGTCAAGGGGACGGTGTCCCGCGTGACGCCGTATGGCATTTTCATAACGCTTTCGCCTGGAGTGGAAGGACTTATCCATATCAGCAAAGTTTCCCCCGGGGAAGAACCCAAGGTGGGGGAGGAGATAAACTGTCTTATCGAGGATATTCAGCCGGATAAACGCAAAATTAGCCTCTCCATGGCCCTCACAGAAAAGCCGATTGGCTACCGATAAATAATCCAATAATCCAATAGGGTATAATGGGGCACATGCGGCCTCGAATAATTTTTTGGATTATTCTGACTGTTGCAGTTTTTTTCCGGTTCTACCAACTGGGTCGAATTCCAGCTGGTGTTTCCAACGACGAAACAGTTCACATCTACTCGGCCAATTCGATTTGGAAAACCGGGCACGATTTTGCCGGAAAGTTCTTGCCGCTTTCGTTTAACTTTGATTTTTCGTATTCTCCAGTTCCTGTCTATCTCATTGCACCAGTTGTGGGACTTTTCGGAATGAACGCCGTCACCGGAAGGCTCCCTTTTGCCCTAGCGGGCATCGGAACGGTTGGGCTGGTATATGTATTAGCGAAATTTTTATTTCGTCGCAATTCCATTGCGCTCCTGGCGATGATGGCGATGGCAGTATCTCCCTGGCATATGTTTTTTTCTCGCACGGCCTATGAGGCCGGACTCGCACTCTTTTTCTTTCTTTTTGGCATGGTTCTATTCTTGCGTGGGCAAAAAAGAGGCTCGGGGAGTGATGTGCTTTGGTCGCTATTACCCTTCTTTCTGGGATTTTATAGCTACCATGCCACGAAAATTTTTTTCCTCTTTTTCCTACCGTTTCTGATACTCCTGTATTGGCCATTTTTTGTTTCGCACAAGCGTACGTTAGTCCTTTTTACATTGGGATTTTTCTGTATACTTGCAAGTTTTTTTGTTGTGGTCAAAACGCAGGGAGTAAGCCGCCAGGACGTGCTGTTGTGGAAAGACACAGAAGCTGCGGTAAAAACGGTAAATTACGAGCGACAAAGAAGTCTTGCGGCTTTTTGGCTGCGGACGGTATTTAGCAACAAGCCACTCTACTTTTTGAAAATTATGCGGCAAAACTACCTGGAAGCATTCTCTCCCCAGTTCCTTTTCCTGTACGGTGAAACAAGCGGACTTGCCGGCCTTTATGGTGTACAATCACGCGGGGTTTTGTATCTGGTCGATTTGCCATTATTGCTTCTGGGGATATATATGCTGCTTCGCAATAAAGCGCTTCGACGATCGATGTTGTTTACCATAGGAGGATTACTGATTGCCCCATTTCCATCAATGTTCGCATCCGATCGGACATACGCTGTGCGCAGCATCATGATGCAGCCGTTTCTCATGTTACTCATCGCTTATGGAGCATATGCCCTAGCCATATGGACGAAAGCAACATATGCCAGATATAAGAAGATAGTGTTTGGCTTGTTCGTTGGTTTCTATATGGTATTTGTGGGTAGCTACTTTTATGAGTATTTATACCGTTTTCCCATCGTGAGTGCAGAAGCGTGGTTCCAAAGCACCAAGGACATTATTTCCTATATTGATCAAAACAAAACGAGATACAACCAGGTTATTGTCGCAAACCACGGAGATCCGCTTTTCCAGTATGGTTTTTATACCCGTATGGACCCGAAAGCATTAAAAAACCTTCTTCACGCGCCATATCCCCGCCGGATTGGCAATGTCTCGTTTGAGGACGAGTGTTTAGAGACAGAAAACCCCGTGGAGGTTCTTGGGCAGGATACGTTATACATCGTGCCAGAGCGTTGTCATAGGCAGGCTACTCCATCGGCTACAATCAAAGACAAAGGAGAGCCGCTGCATGTGATTTGGAAAATATACGCGATGAACTAACATGAGTCTCTCCATGGCGTTGACCGAAAAGCCGATTGGGTACAGATAAATTATCCAACTGCTTGACGCGATGATGATAAGCATCAATAATAGAATAGCTATTGACTTTTTGAGGATAGATTTGTACAGTTATGCCACATTAGGATAGTAAGTATGCTTCAAAGTATTACATTTGATAAATCTGCCGCCCTCTTTGTATTAGAGGCTTTTGGGAAAACGGTTAATAAAGAAGGATATCTTGTTGAGATTGAAACGGGGGGATATGTACTTTCACGTAATGGGGAGCCTATATTGTTGGATGAATTTGGTGGTATAGCAAAAGGCTCCGAACTATATCTGAAGTCAGATATCGCTTCTATGATAGACTTCATAGAAAAAAGACCATGAGTTTGGGAGATTTTCTCAAAGGCCTTTTTAAAGATAATAAGCTCGTTTTTTCCCCAAAAATACATTTTTCCATAAACATCGGTAGTGGAAATAACAATGGAAACAAAGTGCTCTACGATCAACGTAAACAGTTAATAACTATTGACCCATCGTTATTAACGGAGGAAGAAAAGGGTAGACTCCAAAAGTCACTAAAACCAGAACTTACCCAGGAAAAGCCAATATTAGATCGAGTATATAAGACAACAGCAGAAGATTATAAACAAAAAATTGGGCTACCGGAGAATCAAGATTTGTTAACTTTTTTTTCTGACAAGTTGCCAGTAGAAGATCTTAATATTCTTCGTGCGGCCCTCTATATTCGGACGGTATTTAAGGTGCACCATGGTGATGTTACACAGCTGAAAACACAGTTGATAGGTCGGTATGGTATACGGGCGAGAAGCATCACCAATCTCTGTAGCGCAGGTTATTTTGAAAGTTGGATTAGGCCTTTATACGAAGAGATGAGTAAGAAACCGGGTTTTAGGAAAGAAAAATTTTTGGAAATCTATGATGAAATCGTGCTGTATTCTCCGTTTGCTTATTTCGTGAATCGATCAACACCAGATTCAGATGTTATTCAACATATATTAGGTAAAATTGAACAGATGAAACGCTATGGTATTAAGACTCTTAATATTCATGGGATTGGTCATGCAAATGTGGCAAAAGTTAAGATTGCTTTGGAAGCTGTGGAAAAAGAAGTAAAATGTACGAAAAGTATTTTAGAAGAAGATAACATTATTGTGGTTAAACTTCATTTTGAATAGTAGGCTCAATTTTTTCTAGGTGTTTTTGACAATTGATGAAATAGTGTAGAATAGCCCCACGATGAAATCCCATTCAGTTTTTACGTGTCAACAATGCGGGTACGAGAGCCCCAGTTGGTATGGGAAGTGCCCTAGTTGTGGTGAATGGAATTCATTAGTAGAAACCGTAAAGGAGAACCCCACTTCGTCCCGCATTGCGGGACTACGTGGGGCGCGCGGAATTGGATCGTCTCAAGGTGGCGCGAAACCTCAAAAACTCTCTGAAGTGAGACATATCGAGAAAAATCGATTAAAAAGTGGGTTTGAAGAGTTTGATCGAGTCGTCGGAGGAGGGATTGTGCCGGGCTCGGTGACATTATTAGCCGGCGATCCGGGGATAGGGAAGTCAACTCTCCTTCTTCACGTACTTGGGAAGACCGGAGGCCTTTATGTGTCCGGTGAGGAATCGGCAGAACAAATTAAGCTTCGCGCTAAACGCTTAGGGATAAACGGAGAGAATATAGCCGTACTGGCTGAAACCTCCGTGGATTCAATCATAGGTTACTTAGGTCACCTAGGTGACCTAAGTAAAAACGCTGAAAAACTGGTGATTATCGATTCTATCCAGACGTTATCATCAAGTGACCTTGATGGTATGGCCGGATCGGTTGGGCAAATCCGTCACTGCGCGGAAATTTTGGTTGCTACGGCTAAATCGACCGGCGTCCCCATCGTCATCATCGGTCACGTCACAAAAGAAGGATCGATAGCCGGACCGAAAGTATTGGAACATATGGTGGATACCGTCCTCTATTTGGAAGGAGAACGGTTTGCAAATGCCAGAATTTTGCGGACTCTCAAAAACCGGTTCGGTGCCATCGAAGAGGTAGGAATTTTTGAAATGAACGATAGAGGACTAAATGAAGTAGCAAATCCATCTGCTCTATTTCTGCAAGATCGAGTAAAAAATGTACCTGGGTCTGCAGTAACGATAATTATGGAAGGAACCCGCCCGATGTTGGTAGAAATTCAGGCATTGGTGGTGCCAAGTCAACTGGCGATTCCGCGTCGGGTGGCAAACGGCATTGATTATAATCGATTACAGCTTTTGGTTGCTATTTTGCAGAAACGATTAAACATACCACTTGGGACATTTGATGTATTTGTCAATGTGAGCGGGGGAATGAAGATAGCAGAACCCGCTGCGGACCTGGCGATTACACTTGCTATCATTTCATCCTTCAAAAATAAGGCGCTTG
>CAZOTW010000013.1:0-5204 GCA_964582845.1 uncultured Gammaproteobacteria bacterium | reverse complement strand
TAGCGGTTTTTGGTGAAGTGGGGCTTTTGGGGGAGGTACGGTCCATAGGGCTAGAGGAGCGTCGGGTAAAAGAAGCCAAACGTTTGGGATTTGCGAGGGTCATTTCTCCGGGTGTAGCGAGGAATCTTCGAAGTGCTGCCGAATATATCCAATAACGTTTTCAGAGTGAAATGCGTGATATTAACAGCAAAATACCGTGTCATTTGTGCTACAATCTGGATATGAAACAACGCCAGCAACAGGGACAGGGAGGGGAGCCACGTGCCCAGGATCGAAAACCGAAACCATCGGAGAAGCCCAAGCCTGGCTTCGAGCCATTTCCTAAACCACCTTCGGACTTTACCAAAGCTCTTGCTGAAGAAATTGTCAAGCGCTTGACCTTTGGAGGTCGCTTGATGCCGCCATTTAGCAGGCCGGATGCGCAAAAGGTGACATCAGAGGAAAAAGAGACTGATTTAGGCGAATATCCAATTTTAGTTGACACAAGCGTTCTTATTGACGGACGCATCGTTTCCATCGTCAACAGCGGCTTTTTGACCGGGACGCTTCTGATACCCCAATTTATCTTAGGTGAAGTGCAACATATCGCCGATAGCAGCGACTCGCTCAGGCGTACCAAGGGTAGGCGGGGGTTGGACGTAGTCAATAAACTCAAGTGGCAGCGCGCTAATCCGATGATCAAATTTAAAATTATACATGACGACGTACCTGACGTGAAAGAAGTGGACCATAAGCTCGTTGTTCTCGCGAGAAAGTGGGCGGGGAGGCCGCAGGGGAAAGATGTACGACTTCTCACGGTGGATTTTAATCTCGCGCACTATGCCCGCGCCCAATCAGTGAAAGTATTAAATGTGCATGATATTGCCCAGGCGCTGAAACTTTCCCTCGTTCCGGGTGAAGAGCTGGCGATTCGGATTGCCCACGAAGGGAAAGAACGGGAGCAGGGAGTAGGGTACCTCAACGACGGCACTATGGTGATTGTCGACAACGCGAGAGATAAAGTAGGAGCGGAACTTGTCGTTGTGGTGACTAAAATCCACCAAACCCCGGCAGGACAGCTGTTTTTCGCGAGACTGAAATAACGCTTCTTAAGCTTTTTTATTTTCCAAAATTCCCCACTAATACATTATAGTCGAATATATCTACCTTGCCGTTTTTATCGATGTCGGCAGGGGAGAACCCGGGGGCGCCGGTTTTACCGAAGTCGGCAACCAGCAGGTTGTAGTCGAAGATGTCGACTTTGCCGTCGGCGTTGAGGTCACCAAGGATCGTGGTTATCCCATCGCTATTTCTGAAATTGGAGATTGAGAGCGTGGTTTTGCCGGCATTGGTGGGGGTAAAGTTGTTGACTTCAGTGCCAATATAGACGGCTGCAGAGGCGGTGTTTTGCCAGCCACCAGAGGGAGCGGTAAAAAAGCCCCTGGCAATGAGACTAGTGATAATGTCAAGCCATTTAACGTAAAGGAGTTTGTTGCTGCCTGGCGTGACTGATAATCCCCATGATTGGCCATTCATGACAACAAACTCTTGCGTATCATTGGCAGGCATAGCCCAGATAATGTCGGCTTCTGTGGGGACTGCGTCTCCCCATGTGTCATTTAGACTGAAATTAATTTCGATGCTGTGGCTTTTGCCGTCCCAAAATCCTTGAAAGCCCAGAAATGCTCGCGTGGTTACGTTTTGGTTGTTTTGCTGGTTAAGAGTGACAGTAGCGCTTGTTGCGAGTACATGAGGAGTGGCAAAAGGCCCGCCATGCAGAGTAACGTTGTCCATGAGCGTATACCACGTCCAGACGCCTCCGCCGCACGGATGAGATTTGGTGGTGAGATCAGTAGTCAGATTAACTTGCCAATTTTGGGTACCCCATTCGTCCTGATGGGGGAGCCACGTGAGCGACAAAGGGCTATCTGTTGTGTTGATAGGGAGCGATTGATTAACGTATCCTCCACAAGTTGTGCCCAGACTTTTCTCGGCTTGGACCGCGATTGTCCAGTTTTTACCCTGTCCATCGCACTCAACTGTATCTTCGTAGTAATTGATTTGTCCGGGGTGGGGCGATTTGATGCAACGTTTGGTGAGGTTGTAATCCCACCCGGAATTTGAGGCAAAAACGGAGCATGGGTGGATGAGGGCAAAAATAATAAGCGCAACAATAACGGCCTTTTCCATAGCTGGATTGTCCTTAGTATAGTGCAATTTTTTAACAAACAGCAACGTACGAGTTCACAACTTATCCACAATTATTTTGTAAAAATGATTTAGATCGTTGGAACTTGCTAAATAACGTAAATAAAACTATAAGTCTATGATTTTACCTGATGAATTATCCTATGGGACTTGACAAAGACTTTGCGAGGTGCTTGAATGGTTTTAGGATGATAAAACTACTGCTAAGTCAGTTGGGTTTCGGTCACCAGACGGCGACCGATAAGGGTTTAGCATCCCTCTTGGGCAGAGGGAACATGGGCAAGCTCTCGCCGATAGCCGAGGAGCGTCGGCGTTTCGAAGCTGCTGTGCGGGAGCAGTTCGTGGAACTTAAGGAAAAGGGTCTAAGTATTTCGGTGTTTACATTGTGAAGGAGTAGAGGGTAAAGAGCGGGGTGACCCGCTTAAGCTTATCCCGCTTTCATTTTAAGTATAAATGAAGGAGGCGGGAAGCGCTTGAGCAGCGGGTTAATGGGCAGTAATCCCGGATTACCGGGAAACTGTCCCATTAAAAAAGCATCACTACCGCTAGCAATTGGGTTTGGGTTTAGCTACGAGTAGTAATGCCTTTTAATGATGGTATCGTTCTGATTGGGCAAAAAGACCGATACCTATTCACTGACGATAACAATACCTTCTTTTGTTGTCAAATAATGTTGTGAAGCTAGTCAGTGAGAGCAAGGCCGTTCTTATCTGATAAATACCATTCGCTATTTTCTTCTATTATCAAAGAAATTATCCGCCTTCGCACAACAACCATTGGGTGATGTATGCGGCATTGCGGATACCCTGAGCGATCCGCCAGCTGGCGGAGAGTCGAAGGGTAATGCTTCGGCGGATTTCGCTCGCCGAAGAATTTGAAGGTACCACGGGCGTCCTTCGACAGGCTCAGGATGGTGAGTTAATCGAACCATAAGCCCGTGGAGCTTCATTTTCATCCGACACGTTTTGATAAATTTTTTCTTCCCGGAGAGTTGACAACCGATTATTTGCGATATACAATCGCAGCGAATCGGTCTTAATGGTGATAATCGAGTATTAAAATTATACGCATTTAGATTGACTAGGGGTAAAGGTAGGCGGAAAATCGATTAAAGACCGTATGTATGGGCACTGAATCCGCTCAATGGCGGATCCAGCGTAAAGGATAGTTTGTTCTCAGAATAATCGCCTTGCGATTTTCTGAGTAAAGGCAGGTCAATGATAGTCAAAATGTGTCGGTAGGTGTTTTCTATGGGGGATAGTTTGTTGGGCAGGCGAACTATCTCCCATAAAGGACATGTTCCGACACATTTTGTACTACGAACTATCTCCTTACGCTATTTTGGGGAACCTCTACTATGATTGCCGCATCGCGATACACTCCACTTGTGGTATATGGAAGCAAGAAGCGTCGGGCGTGAGGAAATCGGGTGAGGAGCGTATCGATGAAAGACATAGTATCTTCTGTTGGAAGTAACACAAAAACAATACCACGATTTGGGTTAGGAGTGATATCGAGCATGGATTCTTTTTGGGGAAACCACGTGTAGTTTTTAATAAAGGGATCGCCGCCGCGGTAGAAAGAATACGTCAAAAGTTCTCTGGGGAAATTATCCGTGATATAGATATCGTGGGTATCCAAAACCGTTTTGATGTAATCGGTAGCTACGCGTGTTTCGGGATAAAATCCGGGTAGTTCCACGTGATGCGGTCCCAAATAAAGAAGAAATGTAGTTGCTCCGGTAAATACGCAGATGAATCCGACGATAAGTGTTCGTATCAAATGCCGATATTTGTTTAGCGCATGAGCAAAAAAATCAGCAATACCCACCGCGCCGAGACTTACGAAAAAAAACGCTGTCGGTATGGCGCCGATTGCGCGGTTCCCGTTGGGGACAGAAAGAAGTGGGGGAACGAGACTCACAAAAAACCATGCGAGCATGAATTGAAAACGGCGTTGTTTTGCCCGGAGCGCGTACCAAAGGGCTATCACAAAACCAATCGGGAAAAGCCATTTTGCGGGCGGGTCCAGAAGGGGGGCATCGACAAAAAAGTCATTGCCATTACCCCGATGGGTAAAAAGGAGTGCGGTCGCTGATACATTGTCCCATATGGGCTTCCAGCTACGCGACTTCGCCACCGCGTTTCCTACGAAAAGAAAATTACTTCGCCCGATAAAATTTTCCCAATGAAACATGGCATAGTATCCCATGGGAGCGGCCGTGATGATGAATGCGACCAGAAGTATTGCTATATTTTTTATATGATATTGAAGAGGTTTTTGATGGGTCGCTACCCAACAGAGAAAAAGCAGAAGAGCAAAAAAAGGGATCATGCGGCCGGCATCATAGGAATAGAGCGAGAGAGCTAGTGATACGCCAGAGATTATCGACCACACCGGTTTTCTTTGATGCAACATTTCTTGTACGCTCCAAAAAAATAGGGTCGCAAACAGCGGAACGGTGATAGCGCGCCATCCGGACTTACTCATCGTGATATGCCATCCCGACGTTGCCACAAAAAACGTCGTGAGAAAGGCGAGGCGCTCGGAAAAAAGTCGCCGGATCAAAAAATAGAGCGGAATAAGGAGCACAAGTCCGAAGATGATCGTCGGAAGCTGAATGGCTAAAGGGGTGGGTCCGATAATTGGGATAAGCATCGCTACGACTATTCGTACGATGCCTTCGCCTCGCCACCCTTCTGCGGCGTACGGAAGATAGTTTTGCCAATTGCCGCGGAGAATATCCAGAGCCGCTGATCCTTCCCATGCTGCGTCGTTATTGAGCCCGAAGGGAATGGTGTGTATGTGGTAGAGTCGAAAGAAAAGGGCAACGACAAATATGAAACTCAAAAGGATTGCGGTTCGGTGTCGGTGCCAAAAAGTTGTGACCATGGTATGTGTTTGAAAAATATTTTTATGGGCACTATTGGTGATTCTATAGTTCGGCGTGTGCTTGGGTCACTTTTTGTTCGCACCCGTCAAGGTCCGGATCTCTCTTTCTCCATATTATCTTCTTT
>CAZOTW010000012.1:0-28945 GCA_964582845.1 uncultured Gammaproteobacteria bacterium | reverse complement strand
GGAGAAACACCGACGAAATGTCCGAAATGTGGTGGCACCAACCTTGAACAAGATACCGATACGTTTGACACCTGGTTTTCTTCCGGTCAGTGGCCGTACGCGACGTTGCTGTCGCGAAGTTCAAAATTCAAAATTCAAAAGTCAAAATTTGAGGATGAAGATCCAAATTCTGACTTTAATTACTATTACCCTACGTCGGTGATGGAGACGGGATACGATATACTTCCCTGGTGGGTATGCCGAATGGCCATGCTAGGGCTCTACACGACCCGAGACGTGCCTTTTAAAACCGTTTACCTCCATGGCCTAGTACGAGACGCTAAAGGCCAAAAAATGAGTAAAAGCAAAGGGAACGTCATCAATCCCCTGAAAATGGTTGACCAGTATGGCGCAGATGCACTTCGCTTTTCCCTTATCTTCGGCTCGGCAGCCGGCAATGATCAGGCATTATCGGAAGATAAAATCCGCGGCATGCGCAATTTCGCCAATAAACTCTGGAATATAGCAAGGTTCATTGAAATGAATATAGAAAGTCAAAATTCAAAAGGCAAAAGGCAGTCATACGATGAAACCATGCATAAACAATTAAAAAATCCACTCGACAAGCGGATTATTTCTGAAGTGAATATGCTCACGGCCTCAGTAACCCGCGATATCGAGCGCTATCGCCTGTCGGATGCGGCACAAAAAGTCTATGACTTTGCCTGGCATACCCTTGCCGATGTCCATTTGGAAAAAAATAAAGAACGCTTAAAAAATGGGGACGCTCACGCACTCGCGGTTTTAACGCACGTCTATACAACCATCCTCATATTGCTCCATCCGTTTATGCCATTTGTCACGGAAGAAATCTGGGGAAAACTCATGCCAAACAAACAACCGCTCATTATTACCCCCTGGCCGGTATAATTATTAATTTATAATTTTTAATTTTCAATTTTCATTGAATTTTCAATGAATCATTGGAACATTGATTGAAAATTGTAAATTGTAAATTGAAAATTGATTTAATACCCTGAGGCAGTCGCCACAGGTGCACTGGGCGATGGAACGAGTGCTCCTTTCGCTCCAGAGAGAGAAGCGGAAAACGTAAACGTTTGGAGTATTTTGTCAAACAGTACGTCATCGGAGGCAAAATCTGCCGTAATACCATTGGGGGTAAAATGGTTAACCTCTAAAGATAGCGTGTCGGTGACTTCAATCATGACGCCGCGCATCCGGGAAAACCCATAACCGGACACCGTACGCCCCACAAACGTACCGGCAAACTCAGTCGCCCGAAGGCCACCTACGGATGTGGATTTTGTGGTAAATGGTGTGCCTCCCACGTCGCTAATTGTACTGCCCCGATAATCTTTGAGCACCTGCCCCGCTCCCCTGGGCGCTACGGTAAACCGTGTTCCGCCGGTAAGATATGTTCCCTGGGAGGAACAGGCGGCTCCATCGCAAACAGGGCTAAGGACGTCCGGCGGAAGCCCAAAGGTGATACCCGGTACCTGTTTTTTGGTCGCGCCGCTTATGACCGTATACGTTTTCCAATCGGAAAAAAGCGATGAACCGGAAGCCGTCTCCTCCCCATTGAGCGAAAGCGAGAGAGTGGGTGTCGCTTGTTCAGTAGGTGAAGGGGTAGGCGTCGCAGATCCGTTTGGCAAATACTGTCGGACGAAACTACTGAGCCAAATACCTAAAATAAACATGCCTGCAAAAAAGAGAACGGTCCCCACGATACCGACACAGGAACTCGAACGCTTTGGCACGGTACCGGGCTTCCCCGTATCCTCTGGTTTAGGCGGGACCGATGGCTCGGGTGGAGAAATAACCGGCTCCAAGGAAGGAGGTGAAATCGAAGGGGCGCTCGTCGACGACACGGCTTCTTCTTCAATAGGTTTCAAGGTTCTTTTGCAGTATCGGCTTGAGGCGGGGGTGGCGAGGTGGAACCCTGATTTTGAGGCGGACTCGAAGGGGCATACAAATCACTGGTGGAAATTTGATCAGCCATACCTCCATTGTTCCACCATCTGTTTGGTTCTGTCAATGCTAAGGTCACCTTGTTCACTGTCTGGTCACCCTCCGGGTGGATTAGCTTGACACCTCTTCTTTGTTCCTACAACTGGCCACCTATTTCACCCGCGCTCGAGGTAGTCACCAGTTTCCGGATCTATGGCGATAACATCACCGAGTTTAATGAAGAGCGGAACGGTGACCACGGCGCCGGTTTCCACGATGACTGTTTTGGTAGCGCTCCCGCTTACGGTATTTCCCCGTGCTCCTTCATCCGCTTCGGTCACCAGAAGCCGCACTTTTTTGGGGAAATGGAGCCCGACTGGCTCTTCACCGTTAATCAGAATCATATAGGTATCATTGGGCTTGAGGTAGTGAACATAGTTCCCAAGCAGGCTCTCCGAAAGACGGTATTGTTCAAACGAACTATTATCCATAAATATGTACGCATCTCCTTCTTTGTAGAGATACTGCATCTCTCGGGTTTCCACGGGAATCTCGGTCACGGATTCACCGGATTTGAAGGTAAATTCCTGCGACTTCCCGGTTTTCAGCCCCTTCAGCTTCGTACGCACAAATGCCGACCCCTTGCCCGGATTGACGTGTTGGAATTCCATGATCTGGTGTGGTTCGCCTTTGAATTCAATGAACAGGCCTTTTTGAAAACTTGCGGTCGTAATAGTGCTCATAGTGATACGCGATAAGTGATAAGAGATAAGTGACAAGTAATAAGAGATAAGAGAAAAGAAAATCCCCAATTGTCGCCTGGGAATGAGACGTATTGTCTCATGCTTTTCCCTTTTTGGCAACGGATTCTACTTGATCGAACGATATAATTTCCACAATAATCTCCCACTTTCATCTGCAACGTACATTGCTTTATTACATACACCTTCGTCTATATATTTCAATCGAAACGACACATCAAGAAGATATTTCGTTTCAGCAAGGGATCCGAGCGCTATGACGATAAATCGTTTAAACTCTATCCTGCTGTTACGAGCATAGCCTTCGACGATATTTGTTGGTACCGAAAGTGCGGCGCGTCGAAGTTGAGATGTAAGGGAAAATATTTCCGACTTAGGAAAAGAGGCTGTAATTTTATAGATCAATAATGCCAGTTCGTCAGTTTTTTGCCATACAATTAACCGCTTATATCCAATCAATTCCATGTTTTTATCATACGCTCTTTCTTATCCCTTATCTCTTATCCCTTATTTCTTATCTCTCTTCCCAAATAGTGCCTCTCCCAATCGTACCATCGTCGCACCCTCCGAGATGGCGACGTGGTAATCTTGACTTGTTCCCATGGAGAGATGTTTCCAAGGATGATGAGGAAATTCCCCTGCAAGGGCAGCGCGCAAAGCTCTCATTTCTCTGAAAATCGGCTGGTTTTTTTGGGGATCTCCGACAACGAGTGGCGGCATGGTCATAAGCCCCTCAATAGAAATATGTGGCAAGGTAATCATCTGGCCAATATCACGGCAAAATGCTGTAAATTTTTCGTTGTTCTCCCGCCATCCCAGAAGGTCGTACCCAAATTTCGTCTCTTCACCAGATAGATTGACCTGAAGAAGGATATGCACTGTTTTCCCTAATTCTTTCGCTGCGCGGCTCAGTCGCACGGCAAGCGTATAACTATCCACGGAATCTACCCAGTCAAAGAGCGAAACGACATTTTTGACTTTTCGTCCTTGCACATGCCCGATCATATGGAACACCGCGTGCTTTTTTATCTCGTCGGGGAGTTTTCGGTATTTCCTCTCAAATTCTTCCACATAATTTTCTCCGAAATGCCGAAACCCGTGGGCGTACGCAGAAGTAATTGCATCAATCGGAAGCGTCTTTGTCACCGCAACAACGATCACATCCTTCATGCGCGAAATGTCTTGAGGAAACCCACTCATGAACGTCTTTTGGTTTTCGTAGATTTTTGGGGCCCACAACACTTTGCAACAAAAAATAGGTAGATAAGTTCTACTATACCCGCAGTGTGCACGAGAAGGAAAAAGATAAACCATCCTTTTTCCTCCCGCCGGGCAGCATGCCAGAGTGCTAAACCGGTCCAGACCATAGACCACATCATGAGGGGGAAAAGGAGCCACCCGAAGCGCCATCCCAACTCCCCTTGCATCATGGGCAAGGAGCCGCTATTGCCCAAAAACCATGGAAGAAAAGCCATCATAGGCATCACCTCTCATCTATTGTAACAGATTGGATGTGCACAGGTTGGGTAGGTTTTGACGTCTCACCAGTGCCACTCGTGGTCACGAGTGCGGTAGCAATCGTATCAAGTGTCGCGAGGCTTGCGGTATCAGCAGGATCAATGGAACCAAAAATCACATAATTTTTTGGTAACGGGTAATCCGCGTGCATGATAAAAAACTGGCTTCCGTTGGTATTGGGACCGCTATTGGCCATCGCAATCGTCCCCCGCTTGTAATCGCGGGTGATCGGCTCGTCGTTAAATCGATATCCAGGACTTCCCGTGCCGGTTCCCGTTGGATCGCCTCCTTGGATCATGAACCCTCTCATAACCCGGTGAAAGATGACGTTGTCATAAAACCCTTGCCGGGAAAGGAACACAAAATTATTGACGGTGACGGGGTCTTCAGAAACAAACAGATTGATACGTATGGTTCCTTTGTCCGTTACCATGGTCGCGCGATACGTCTTCTTGGGATCAACCGTCATTGCTGGCGAGTTTGTCCAGCTTGTTTGTTTGGTTGTAGGAATCGGGGTCATGGTTGGTTTTGGCGTCAGTGTCATAGATTGTGTCGCCTCTGTCGACGGCGTCGTCGATTCGGTCGCTTGACTCGTCTGAGTAGGAGTCGCTTCGTCACGAGGAGGCTGTCCGGTTTCTTTTTGTTGGCTCTGCTTCCCAAATACCGCAATAGCTATTCCCGTTCCCACAACAAGCGCCAATACGAGTACTCCAACAGCTTTCCTCATAGGTCACCGTCAAATATTACTGCAAAAACCGGCTAATCGTTGCTTTTTGCTTCAGTTGCGTAAACCACGGCTGTAATTTCTCGCTAATCTTCTGCGAAAACAATGCTTCCCGCGCTTGACTTCGCATCCCGGCCTCATCAGTTGCCGTGAATGTCGCTTCATTCTTCGCAATAAAGTCTTCGACGTCACCATCGGTTATAGTTATAGACTTCCCAAGTATTTTTTCTACAGAAAGCTGTAAACGGATTTGACTCTCAAAATCCGCCTTGGTCATCCCCTGGTATTTCAGAAGGTCATCGATTTTGACGTTACTGCCCAGACTGCCGACGATTTCATTTTCTTTTGCCGTAATATCCGCTTGTGTTACCGTGACTCCTTCTTTTTTGGCGACATCATCCACAAGCGCTTCGCTAATCATCGACTCCAGCGTTTGAGAGCCAAAACGGGACATGACGACGCGGTTTAGGTCCCACCGAAAAATCGGCTTCCCGTTGACCACCGCGACAACCAACAATCCTTTGTTGAAAAAAAGATACCCTCCGGCAATAAGCACAATTCCAAGTACGATATATACCCATTTCTTGGAAAAAATCCCGTCCTTGGGCAAACCCACGCTGGGAACCACCCCGGAAGTTGAGAGGATATCCTCTGTTTTTGTATCGATCATCTCATGGCGCTTGGAAGCTACTGTTTTTTTCTTTCGTGGCATAGATCCCCCTTTGGTGTGGCAAGTATTACTGGCCAAGGATACCATAACGAGCGCCTATGGTGCAATGGTAATTAGAACTCAGTTAACATCATTTGCTGATGTTTTCTTAAGTAATTAGTGGCATCCGATCTTTAAAATTCCCCTTATTTATCCACCACCACATACGTTCAATCGTCTTTTTATCATAGCCCTTTCCCAGAATAGCTTCTTTAGAAACGTGTTCATCAAAATACAACGACAACACTTCGTCCACTTCTTTATACGTAAATCCAAATTCGCCTTCGTCTGTCTGACCTTGCCATAAACCGGCAGTTGGCGGCTTTGTGAGAATCTTTTTGGGAAGCTTAAGATACCGCGCAAGCTCATACACCTGCGTTTTATATAACTGTCGCAATGGCTCAAGGTCGCTTGCCTCGTCGCCAAACCGCGTGTAGTACCCAAGTAGGTGTTCTGTTTTATTTTCTGTCCCAACCACCAGTGCACCCATTTTTTTGGAAAGATCATATAGAACCACCATCCGCATACGGGCCATCACGTTGCCGCGTCGCCCTTCGTCCATATGTTTGTCATACGCAAACACTGCATCAACCATAGGTTGTATATCAACAAGATAAACGTTCTTTTGAGGAATTTTCAATGACGCAATCAGCATTTTTGCATCTTTCGTCTCCTCGGTATTAAGCCGCCCATACGGCAAAAGCACGGCATGGACATGTGTGGGTCCCAATGCCCGCGCGGTTAGCATCAAACTCGTCGCCGAATCAACACCCCCAGAAACCGCAACAAGCGCCTCCGTGTATCCTTCTTTTTGAAAAGAATCTTTAATATAAGTTGTAAGTTGTCGTGCTTGTTTTTGCGGGTATATGGCTTTCATAGTGTGTATTTATTAGTCCTCTCGATAGTGACAACCGATAGATTTGGGATTAGCCAAAGCGCTTTTCGCAATCAAAAGAGCGGTTAAAACGGTATTCCGAAGTCCTAACAGCTCATCGCTCAATATCGCCTCACGATAAAATCGTGTGACAGTATCTTCCATCTGAGCAAGATCTGTCATCGCCCGTGTAAGAAGCGGCGCCTTTCTTACTAAACCAACCATATTCCACATAATGTTTTGTACGGTTGCCAAATCAGCGGCAATAAGCGCAGAATCAACTTGGTATCTTCCCTGATCTTTCCAGGAAACAATTTCATCCAGATCGCCCCACGATTCTCCCCCAAGCCCATTTTTTGTTATATCGCCTGCTGCGCGTACGCCAAACACCAAGCCCTCCAACAGCGAGGTACTCGCCAGCCGATTGCCGCCATGAAGTCCGGTACACGCAACTTCCCCAACCGCATAAAGATTGCGGATCGACGTACGTCCCTTCATGTCCGTGACGACTCCACCGCACGAATAATGAGCGGCAGGCGACACGGGAACTAAATCGCGCGTGATATCAATACCCGAATGTAAACATGTTTGATAAATCGTTGGGAAATGGCTTTTAATAGTCTTCTCTTTAATGTACGACCGAAGATCTAAATACACGTTCGCGGCTCCGGTTTTCAGCATTTCCGTAAATATTGCACGAGACACTTTGTCTCGTGTAGTCAAGTCAGGCTTATCGAGATGTGGATAATATTCGTGCATGAATGGACGACCTTGCTCGTCAGTCAATCGAGCACCCGCGCCCCGAACTGCTTCGCTGATAAGAAATGGATCGGCACCTGTTTGTCTGAGGGCCGTCGGGTGGAATTGCTCAAATTCAAGCCCGAGAAGCTTTGCTCCAGCACGATAGGCCATCGCAATGCCGTCTCCCCTCGCCCCTTTCGGATTGGTCGTATATGCAAAAAGTCGTCCGGCGCCTCCGGTTGCCAGAACGGTTTTTTTGGCAAGAATTCGCGAAACATGACCATCCATCTGGTCAAACCCGTACACACCAACACACGTTTCCGGTTCATATTTGCGCATCCAATTTGTTGAATGGTGTCCAAGAGTCAGAAGGTCAATAGCCGTAATCCCTGTACGCAGTTCGATGTTTGGCTCTCGCTTGAGAGACTTCGTTAACTGTTCTTGTATCGCGCGACCGGAAAAGTCCGACACCTTCGCAACACGCGCTTCGCCATGTCCCCCCTCAAGCGCAAATGCAAAGTTACCAGCCGCATCAAGATCGAACGGAACATGAACCATGTCCCTTAAAATATCCTTGACTAATCGAGGCCCCTCCGCCACAAGGATATCAACTGACTCGTGTAAGCTAATCCCGTCACCAGACTTTAGTATGTCACGGGTTAAAGCCGGTCCTCCTTTGGCTATAATGCCGCCCTGGGCATACCGGGTGTTGGTTTCATTAGGATCATCCGCTCGGGTCAATACCGTGACGCGTGCAAACGGATTTCTGCGGGCGGTAATAAGAGCGGTCGTTGCCCCTGCGATGCCATTTCCGATAATAAGTACATCTGTTTCTTTCAATTCACTTTTCATACATTAGTGAATCGCGATCATGCGGCGTATGGGAACTTCCGCTTTTTTACGAATTGTCTCAGGTACATTCACCGAATATTGCATATCCTCCAAAGCAGCAATTGCCGTTTCTAAATTATTGGTTGCCATATGTGGACACCGTTTTTGGATCGAACAAACTTGCAAAACGTTTTTATGTTGGACAGCAAGCATTTCCACCATGGCACATTCCGTAAAAAATGCTGTCTGCCGCTTCTGAACCTCAGGCTTTCGCACCTGTTGAATCATAGCGCTAGTTGATCCGGAAAAGTCGACTTTTTGTACAACCTCCGGCGGACATTCCGGATGGGCCATAATATAAACATTTGAAAATTCCTTCCGTAGGTTCGTTACGTCGTGCGGAGTAAATTTTTCGTGGACCTCACATTTCCCAGGCCACCCGATGAGGGTAGCGTGAGAGTCAGATGTCTTTGCCGGTGGCAAAATAACCGGTATTCCGAGCTCCCGCGCGACGTTTCGCGCAAGAAATTCATCAGGAAGAAAAATAACCCGCTTGGTTTTCCATTTCTCCATCGCCCACGCAACCACCTGAGCGGCGTTACTGGACGTGCAACAAACGTCCACTTCTGATTTCGTATCGGCATCGGTATTGACGTACGCAACAACAGGACTCCCTGGATACATCTTTTTCAGTTTTCGGACTTCCGCGCCGGTAATGCTTGATGCTAAAGAACAACCGGCGCGAAGCGACGGGATAAGTACTGTTTTCGTAGGATTAAGTACTTTTGCGGTTTCCGCCATGAATTTCACACCCAAAAATAGAATGACATCTGCCTTGGCTTCGGAAGCCTTCTTGCTTAATTCCAGTGAGTCTCCACGGAATCCAATGACTTCATCGCACTGCAAATCCCATGTCATGTAGTTGTGCTTGAGAATAACTGCGTTTTTTTCCAAAACCAACTGATTTAACCGTTCAACCTGCTCCGCTTTAATCCACAATTCAAATTCAGGACTATATTGAGCGTACTTTTTCTTAAACGCAGCAAATATTTGTTGTTTGGTCATTCGTTTTATTTTCATGTGATTTACCGCTCAAGTGTTATATGTAAGCTCAGATCAAGCGCCTCGACAGCATGGGTCAACGCACCTACAGAAATGTACTCCACGCCAGTTTTTGCAACCTCGCGGACCCGAGTGAGCGTCATATTGCCAGAAGCCTCAAGAGGTATTTTTTTACCGATCCTCGCGACATATTCATTTCTGGTTTTTACAGCCTTCCGAACTTGAGCAATGGTCATGTTATCAAGGAGTATTCTGTCAGGTTTCCCCGTAAGAGCGGCAACAAGTTCCTGTTCGTTTCTCGTTTCAACTTCAAGCGGAACCTCGGGATATGCTATCC
This sequence comes from uncultured Gammaproteobacteria bacterium, assembly GCA_964582845.1. Lineage (GTDB taxonomy): Bacteria > Patescibacteriota > Microgenomatia > UBA10105 > UBA927 > CAZOTW01. The sequence goes on along the minus strand of CAZOTW010000012.1, from coordinate 19,441 downwards.
GAAATCGACGGATTGCTTTCGCCACATTGCTATCCAAAAGATCGATGTGGTTATTTTTAATAAGACCCATTTCACTTAAATTTGCACGATGATTGATTCCGCCGCCATCCCGCACTGCCTGTTTATCTAATTCTCCATATCCCGGTAACGTTTTCCTTGTATCAAGAATGGTAACTCTTGTACCTGCTACAGCTTCGACAAACTCTCGTGTTTTGGTTGCAATGCCGCTCATGCGCCGTAGGAATTCCAATGCTGTCCTTTCTCCGGCAAGAATCCCCCGCGCCGAGCCATGAAGCGTTGCAACAATATCGCCCCGTCTCACAAAATCCCCGTCTTTCACATGAGCCTGAAATGTAATAGCAGGATCTGCAATTTCAAATACTAATTGGGCAATCTTCATGCCCGAGATGATTCCTGATCTATCTTTCACGACACACTGAGCGTGAACCTGACAATCTGATTTCACTGTACCAAGCGTCGTTACGTCTCCTATTGGTCCCTGATCCTTAAGAAGTGCGTCTGTAATAAGCGTACGAAGAGATAACTGAGCTGGAGGTGATGAATGCATAGAGACGTATTAGTGTAATCTTTACACTTAATAGATAGTGTTTAATGTACACTAAAAGTGGCCCCTCCGTCAATGGGAAAAATTTAGAGGATTTCGACAAACGAAAGCTTGCGGTCCTTAAAACAGTACGTCTCTGCAGGACGTGCGCGCCCGAGCGGCTGCTTCTTGCCCGTGTCTTTCAGAATTCCAAGCGAAAGAATCTTTTTCCGGAAGTTCCGCTTATCCAGTCGCCGCCCGAGGATTGCTTCATAGACGCCTTGTAGTTGAGCAAATGTAAATTCATCGGGCAATAAGCTATAGACCACGTTGGTATACTCTATCTTCCACTGGAGGCGCTGAATGGCATAAAATAATATTTCATCATCAGGTACTCCGGCTTGCAGGTCAGTCGCTGGCAACCAATTCGAAGATGTGGCATTCCCCACGCGAGACGGTGCCACAAGCATATAGTAGACAACGACGATTCTATCGTGAGTCTCTGGATCAGAACGTGTATAGAGTTGCTCGACAAATCCGTCGTCACCCGTAAGCCCAACCGATGTATGTATTAACCGTGCAACTTCATCGTCAAGCATTGTCCTTGCTTGAAGCGTTGATTGGGGAATACGCCGATTGGACACGTACGTCACTAATGCACCATTACTGACGCTAAAAAAGATAATTTTTATATCAACATCATGTTTGGGTGCCATAAGGAAGCTCCCTCGAACTCTTTTATTGTATACCAATCTCCTTTGAGATCACACACGCGAAGAAGGACAGAGTGTTTGTAAAAGGCAGTGGGAGCAATCGGGATTTTGAGCCTTACACACGGCGCGGCCGTGATCGATAAGGTAGTACGTCGTCTGGAACCATTTGGATTTGGGAATTACATGCATCAGTTCCCGCTCAATCTTGACCGGATCGGCATCTTTTGTGTAATCAACAACCGGTTTCCCGTCCCGTTCAAAAACCATGAGCTTTTTTCCGCCGATTTTGGTTAAGTCGACGAGTCGCAACCGCTGGCTCAACCTATGGACATGCGTGTCTACGGCAATGCCGGAAACCACGCCGTACGCATTTCCCAGAACGACATTTGCGGTTTTCCTCGCTACTCCCGGAAGCGTCAACATTTCCTCCATAGTTTTGGGAATATGGCCTTTGAATTTTCCTTTAATGATTTTCGCTGTTGCGAGAATATTTTTTGCCTTGTTGTGATAAAACCCGGTGGATTTAATATCAACCTCGAATTTCTTCACGTCTGCACCTACGTAATCCTCAAGCGTTGTATATTTCGCAAAAAGCTTCTCCGTCACTTTATTGACCATACTATCCGTACATTGCGCAGAAAGAATGACGGAAACCAGAAGCTCCCACGGTGTGGAATAATGAAGCGCAATTTCTGCTTTTGGATACTCTTTTGCAAGAAGGGTAAGAACATGCTCTGTGTGCTGATTGTGTTTTGTCATATATATTGAGGCTCGCCGAAGTCGAAGTCCTTGTCGAGGATTGAGGTCCTCCGAAATCCCGAGCCTGTCGAGGGATTGCATTTCCCCTTTCGGACTTCTACAATATACCACAATGACACTCACCATGCCTAAATTCCCGCATTTTCCCCGATTATTCTCCGCAAGGGTCCTCTATTGGAGCGAGAGACTCGTACTCTGGGGTATGCTTATCAGCCTCGTTTCGGCCAACTGCTATGCCCTGGTGAACATGCAAAATTCCCTTCATCCTTTTTACATACCCGTCCTCTTGCATCCGCTTTCTAGTACCGCCCACACCACGCTTGCGACCGAACTTTGGAATCAGGGATTGGAAAAGAGTGCAAAACATGAACTTGAACTTGCCGAGGAATTCTTTATTCCGGCAAAGACAGGCGTTCTGGGAGTAACGACAGCACCAAAAGATCTGTTGACTCAATGGGAATCCGAACCGTCAAAAAAGAAGGCCTTATATGTTTTTTGGCAACAGGTCATCGGTAACAAGCCGGATTATCGGGATGCGTACCTGCAGGCAGGGAGTTTAGCATACCAACTGCTAAACAATAAAGAGTCGCTGAACTATCTGGAAAAAGCACACGTACTGGACCCTAATTCTCACGCGATTAATCAACTTCTTGGCACAATACCGCGCAAATAGTCAGCGCGTGCTACCCACGTCACCCGCTATTTCTTTTCTCTATGCTACAGATAGACTCGTGAAGAGCGTGCGGGCAACCCCGCCTTGCCGGCGAGGCAGGTATTTTGAAAGACAACTGCGCGTTTGCGCAAGAACTTTAATAATACATCTGTATCGCAAACGCGCATTTAATGAGAATGGGAATTATCTTCAGAATTCACCCAAAAGCACACCGAATGGGTCTTTCAAAATACGTTCCCGCGCGATCTGACAGAAAAAAAGAGGCCGGATCTACCTTGTTTATCCCTCTTTCTTTTGTTCAGGGGCTTTGGCGGGAGCTTGTGTTGCAGCTGCTTCAGATGGAGGAGCCTCTCCAGGAGCTGGTGCACCTGCTCCTTCACCTTCAACCGGAGCCGGGGCTGCTTGGGCCGCGGCGGCGGCCTGAGCGGCTGCTTCAGCGGCAGCCTGCGCTTCCGCTTCCTTGGTCACCAGAGGACCAACTTTTACAACCGTCAAATTCGCATCGGCTAATACAGTAACATCGCGTGATATTTTCAAGTCACTTACTTTCAATTCCTGATTCACCTGGGCAAGCGCCGATACGTCAACCGCAATTTTTTCAGGAAGATCTGTCGGCAATGCTTCCACTTCTATTTCATTAAGGACACTCAATAATACCCCGAGCTTTTGGGTAACGGCTGGACACTCCCCTACTAATTCAACCGGGACATCGGCATGCACCTTCTCTTTCAGATCTACTTGATGAAATTCGACATGAAGCGGGATATCGCTCACCGGATCCACCTGGACCGAATGAATAAGAACGGGTTTTATGTCTTTATCAACCGCTAGCTCTACTAAACCGGTCTCCCCTGCCTGCTCATAGACCTTGAGAAATGCTTCAGTCGGTACGGCGAGAGATACGCTTTTCACCTTTTTGCCATACACGGTAGCTGGCAACTGGCCAGCAGCGCGAAGTTGCTTCACTTTTCGTCCGACGAGCATCCTGGGTTGAGCATTAAGTGCGTATTTTTTCATAATAACGTGACTTTTTTTGTTTTTATTTTGTGAATCGAACGCGAGTGACTTGATCGTGCAATATTGTGGTATTGTACTCGAGTTGACCTTCCTTTGCAAGAAATGTTGCGAGTGCACTGGGCTTATCGCCAAATGAAGAAAACGCAAACGCGCTACTCCGACTCGGATCCTGAAGCGAGCGCCAAAATATCGGATAACGGATAATCGTTTGCAACACCGTGTCGCTGACGCCTGGTTGCTTTTGTAATAAAAGATCAAGGACTGCTCCATTGGCACCAAATACCAATCCTTTTGACCGCGTATAGGAAATGGTTAATTGCTTCGTTGTTCCCGGATTCACATCAAACACGATGCCTAAAACAAAGCTCCCAACGACACTATCAGATTTTTCTTTATACGGAACTGCTGTGTGTTTTTGCCGTGTCGGGACGGGAGCCCCATCGAGTGTCACTTCAGAAATGGATGCATCCGCAGGGAGAATAACACGCGTGTAGGTTCGGTACGCGCCCCCTACCCCACGACCATCACCACCAGCAGAAGCATTTGCGGAATTGTGAAACAACACGGAATAGGTTTCTGAAAGTGACCCGTCAGAAGTAATAGTGATCTGTCGAACCGCATGGCGGTTTATAAAATAATTCACTTTGCTCACACTAAAACTCGCTTCCACAAAACCAAGAGGATCATAGAGGCACGCATTATTTTCTGCTCCTTCGCATCCATCGCCGAGAGGAACTCGACCCGCCCACCCAAAGTGCTCCACAAGATTTTGAAGGTCACTATCATCAAACATGAACATAATGTCATGCCGCATAAGTGCCATGGACGCTGCGCGAAACAGACCAAGCGCATTGCTATTTTTCGTCATCGTGACCTTGGTCAGCAGTGCACGAAGAAGCGTCCCCAAAAAATCGCTCTTTTGCGTAGATCCCGGAAAAGAATTATTCATCGTATAGAATATGGACTTTCCAAAAAAATTCTCCGCGGTAATCCGATCATTGTAATCGGATAACGTTATTGGTCCCGTCGCCGCCAGGAGGTCCACCACAAACGGAACGTTTACCGCTATGGCTCCATCAACGACTGTTCCTGTTTCTTTTTCATAAAACCATATCGCACGCTCGGCGCTCGCCTTAAAATCCGGATCCCAATTGCTATCCCGTAAGTACCAGTGTTCTTGCCCGAGGAGTTCACTGATTGGGCGGGGCGGATCGACGTGTCCTTTCAGTTGCCCATCTACGGCATAGACATCCTGTATGGTAAAGTCAGATATCACGCCGTCGGCAAACTTCAATATTCCGATACTCCCGATAAATCCGCCGGTTGGACGAAGTTCATTGCTATTTTGTAACAGTACTAAATATGTCTTTGGTTCCCGAAAACCTGCCATCCGCGGATAGAGAGCAAGAAAATGGTCGACATATGACAACATCCCTCGCGCTGACTCCAGGTCCATGCGCACACTGTTCCCCAATGTTTGAACGCGGTCAAAAGAAAATGGAAATGTTCTATCCGAAAGTAAATTTGACAACTGCGCTTGTGCCAACCCTAAACTACTTTGTACGGACGCAAGCGATATCCGCAGCTTATCGATGTTGATAATCGCCAACCCGCCAGACGATGTACCGGTCGTGACAAATAATGATGACGCCACTTCCCTCCCGAAATTTACAACATCATTACTCCCCGCTTGCGCAGAGGCTAAGTCGTTCAAAAAAGATACAAGACGTTCTTGCCCGCGTATCGCTTGCTCAAATCCTATGACCCGAAAAGGTATCGACGCCGCCGATAACACAAACTTTCCCTGATGTAACCAATAATTTCCAACGCTCGTAAATCGCGATGCACCTGTTGTGTCTCCCGACCGAAACGATTTCAGTGCATAGGAAAATGAGGCAGCAGTAATTCCGAGACTCATGCTATACCATAAAATAGGAAGAATGATAATGGCGATGGTAAAAAAAATAAACGCCTTGAGATATGGTCGTTTCCTTTTTCTCCCTCGACGTTCCTTCACCTGAGTACCGGTTGCCCCAAACACATCAGTGATGATGTGTCCTATTCTCTGTTGGTCCTGAGTCCGAAACACTCCTGCATCAGATGTAACACGTTCTTCGTGACGAACGTTGTCGACAGTGGGAGAGCTAGTGGATGGCGGTGTCGACGAAACAATTGGGGCAACGGGCTTTTTGTCGTCTTTCAATTTCTCCGACGGTATTTGGCGGTCAGATGGCTCATGTCGGTTTCGTCTTTTGTCCAAAATGCTGTCAGAACTGGTGAAAAAGTACGTAAAAATTTCAAAAACATCCGTATGTGTTAAACTCAGCGGGTCTACTAATACAATTTTTATTGACTGATCAAATTGACTTTTCTTGAAAGAAGCGTCTGCACCGATGACGATCCCCAACCTATGAATACCATCATTCCCGCTATGCGCGAAAATACCTTTCACATACGCCTCGCCACCTGCCGCAATATGATATGCCACCGGCGGCCCAACACCACTTGACACCCGTGTGTCTCTAGATATTCCCGTACGGGAGAAATGTACGCTTCATCCTGGGCGTCAATACGCGCAATTGGCAATGCGACCGTTTCGTCTGCTAATGAAGATATGTCGGCAGGAGTCATATGATACCTCGTTTACGTGCACGTATTATGGCAAAAAGAGATACCGAAAACAACTGAAATTTTCTTTACCGTTTCATATAGTATAGGTATCATCCAACATGAGGGGATTAGAACCACGAAGGATAGCTAGTTGGTGAGTTTGTTACTTAGTTACTTGGAAAGACGCCCGTTGTGTTCCTAAGTAACCAACTAACAAAGTAACAAAGTAACCAAGTAACCAACTACCCAACACCGTCAAGCGCTTGATTGACGAAAAAATCCGCTCGACGATTTTTCTCTCTCGGTACAGAAATGTATTGAACCCCTCCCCCACTCTCTTGTTGTAAAATTCTTATCCGCATCAGCAACTCTCGGAGGTGCGCCTCTTTTACTTTGAATATTCCGTTAATCTGATTAACCACTAACAGAGAATCGAGAAAAAACGTAATGGAATATTTTTTATTTTCATCTATTGGGTGTTTTTTTAAAAATGTCAGTGCCTCAATCACTGCAAGATATTCTGCAACATTATTTGTGCATTCCCCTATTTTTTTTCCAAACTCTACAACCGTCTCAAGTTTCCCTGCCCCAGTTATTTTTTGTATGACGACTCCTATTGCTGCCGGTCCGGGATTTCCCCGGGCCCCGCCATCGGTATGAATAATAATTTCCATATGTGTATTCATTTTTGTCGCACCATTTTCTTTCCAAAATAGACAACCAAAGACCCACTTATCAAAACCACAATTCCCTCTGATACCACAGTGATCCATGCCGCTGAAATATATCCATAGCGAGGAATAAACACCATATCTAAAATAATATTGAGTACCATGGACCCTCCATAAAGTATCGCAAGCAGGGATTGCTTCTTTATCGCAATGAGTGCCCACATCGCAAGACTTGATGCAAAGAAAAATGGCAACCCAAGAAGAAGAATCCGAAGAGCCGGGACACTTTGTACAAATTCAGGTTTGATCATAACTAGAAGTGGGGCACAAATCCAAAGAACACCCAAGACGACCAATGACATGCCAGTGAGAAAAAGAAACGATCGGATAAGTAATCGAAAAAAATCTTTCTTGCCCCGTTTGAGAAGTATCGGGTAGAGCGCATTCATAAAAAATGTCGGCAACACCAAAGGAAGTTCGAATACTTTGTATGCCAATCCGTAAATACCTACCTCGCTCGTTGCCCGTGTCAACGTCAATATCACGCTGTCAACATGGAAATACACAAGATTAAATAAAAGCGTTAATCCGAGTGGGGCACTCAACAAAAACAGGCGTGTCAGTTTTTTGGTGTCGAATGTGAGAGAAAAATTTTTCTGTATATTTTTTGTGAACCACAAACCGACGAGAGCTGTCACCAGGCTTCCAATGAGAAGCGCAAGTACTGCAAGTATGACACCCGCCTCATGAATTTTCACGGCTGTCGTTGTCCACACTAACACGAGGGAAACGATAGCCCCAAGACTCGCGGCAACTGTTGAAAGATCATAGCGGAGATGTTTTTGAAATGCCGCATTGGTCGTCGTTATCAGCGCCTGGAAAATGATCGATGGAGCAAAAAGAATAATGCCGAGTCGTACGAGAGGCGTATATCCTTGAGTTACTCCTTGTGGGATAAACGCTAAAAGCGCAAGTGCCGCGCAGATTAATAAACTACTGACGATCAATCGAAGTCCCAAAAGCACGCCCCATGGTTCATCATGGTTCTTGTGCGAGATAGGGGAGTACGTCTGATTCTGCTGTAGGTACACCGCGTTAAATCCGAAATCCGCAAGTAAATAAAAAAACGCGATGTATGTGGTAACTTTGACGAAATCTCCATATCCATTCGTTCCGAAATTTCGTGCGATAAGAATGGTGACGACGAGTGTCACGGCAGCAGAGACCGCTCGGGCAATGACCTGAAAAAGTGTATTCCAGGCAACTTCATGACGTGTGGATGTTTTCCAAAAGTGTGGGAATTCCATGTGGTCGCATTGTACAAAGTGGGGCAAAAGAATCAAGAAGCGACTTGTTTTGGTACGGTAGCGATGGATAATGCAAGAAGAAGCGCTATTAATAGTTGTCCTTGTTGCAAGGTGACGATATAGTGATCCACAAACCCCAGAACCAATAACGTCGTAAGGGGAATGCGGACAACATCACTTCGCCAAGCTCGTGCCACGACCACAATAAAAAACAAGAAACCGACTATACCTGTTTCTGAAAGCATGAGCAAATAAATATTGTGAACGGGCTGGAGAAAATATATGGTACGCGAGGGAAGTATTTCCGGAAGCCTCGTGAGAAAATTTCCCAGTCCTACACCAAAAAGGGGAGCACGCTCAATAAGTTGAATGGCTCGAATATTCAGCTCATTTCGCACCGAAATGCTTTCGCTGTCCGGAGCGATACGTTGAAAAATCAGAATGCCAACTAGCAGCAATAAAAGAAGGAGTAGGGGAAACCAATGCGGATGAATTACTGAATTTTTTCGTTTTTTCATTTCTGTCCAAATAATCCATCCTACTGCGGCAAGACACATAACCCACGCGCTCCGACTAAATGTAAAAAATAGTGCAACGCCACCGCAAAGAAACGCAAGCCACGTGACGGTACGCGCGAAGCGTGATATCAGGATTCCTTTTTTTATCATCAATTGAAAACTAAGCGGCAGCGCTGTAGCGATGAATCCAGCAAGGACATTAGGGTGGGGGAGAGTTGCATAGGATCGAAGGAGAAGGGGACACCCAAGGCGAAAGGGGAAACACATCTGTATTTGCGAAATTCCGGGTGTCTGACTCGTAAATGTTCGCTCACCGAGGAACCATAAAATGCCGCCTATCGATCGCTGAAGAAAAAATTGCCCGATCCCGATGACCGCTGAGTATATAACCCCGATCGATAACAATGTAATAACTCTATTTATCCTCGGTTTCGTCTGTACGATATACCAACCCAAAAGAATATATTCAACGACTTTTGTCCATTTGTAGAGCGAAACGGCTCTGTTTTGTGAAAGAATGATATTAACAAGGACAAACCCCACAGCCAACATCCAAACGGATAATTGCGCGCGTCCCGGTAATTTTAAATGTACGTCTTTTTTCCTCGTCAATAATAGAAATAGAATATAGGTTCCGACAGCACTCAAAAGCAAAATATCCGTGAAATAGAAAGTAGGGGAGAGATAATCCACGCGTCTTCCTAACACCATGCTCCAGTTTGGCCACAGATGATATCCCAGTTGCGTCGGAAAGAAGAGAAGAAGGAGTGAAAAAAATAGTACATCAATACGCATTACCGCTATTATAGCAAGCAGAAATGTTTACGCATCTGTTTTGGGTTTCACGAGAAGCGTCCGCCGAGACCCAACGCCCACTGATTCCGTCATAACCCGCTCATCACCGCTTAACGTCAAATGGATGACCCGCCGTTCCGAAGGAGAGAGATTTGCTAGCTCTATTGGCCTATTCATCGCAAGAGCCCGTTCAGCGGAGTGCTGCGCCATAAGCATGAGTGCTTCTTCCCGCTTCTCCCTGTAGTCACCGACATTTACGTATACTTTCACCCATGCGTCAAGTTTCTTAGAAACTAAAATGCCCAGGATAATCTGTAAACTTTCCAGTGTTTTTCCATGAAACCCAATAAGGAGTCCGGTTTCTTCCGTTTGGATGTTCACCCGATACGCCCCGGCTTCATCGACATCGACCATCACCTGACCGGTTACTTCAAGTCGGGAAAGCAAATCTTCTGTTATCTGTTTTACTGTTTCAGCGTGTTCCATATACTACGGAGAAATAAGTGACAAGTGATAAGAAAATACGTCTTGCTTATCTCTTATTGCTTATCACTTTTCTCTATTTACTGACAATTGCTGAATAATACCAAATAGACCAAAGACATTCCAGTAGAGCGCTAAACCGAGCGGGAACTGAAATGCGAAATACCCAAACATGATGGGCGTAATGATTGCCATTTGTTTTTGTATGTCACCGGCGGTATCTCCAGATTTCTGATCTGACGTTTCTTCTTTTTTCTCCATACCTTTTTGACTTTTGACTTTTGACTTTTGAATTTTACTATTTGATGCTACTGGGTTTGTTGCCATCATGAGCTTCGTTTGATACCACTGCAAAATCCCAGTAATAAGAGGAATGGAAAGAAGCCACCATCCGTGTGTCTGCCACTGGGAGGGCTTTATACCCAGGTTGGCGCCAAAAAAGGTAAGATCGATGGAGCTTATGCGCAAAGCAGGAGAATACACTACATGATTGATAGTCTCAACAACCTTTCCCAGGTTGCCATTATTGAGCACCTGATAAAATACGTTATATAACGCGATAAGAACGGGCATCTGCACGAGAAGCGGCAAACATCCGGCCGCGGGATTTACCCCATGTTCTTTATAGAGGGCAAGTTGTGCCTGTTGCAATGCTTTTTTATCATTCTTATGCTTTACGTTGAGCGCATCCAGATGAGGTTTGAGATTTGACATCTTTTTTGCTGATTTCAACTGTGCCTGCATGAGAGGGTAGAGGAGAAGTCGAATGATGATGGTAAGTCCAATGACAGCAAATCCCAAGGGACCAGGAACATGGAGGAACTCGAAAAATTTATAGAGCGCCACTAAAACATTAATAATGGGCCACACTAATAGTTGATTCCAAAGATTAGGTGATGTCATAGAATATTAAATCCAAAATCCTAAGCACAAAATCCAAAATAATATCAAAATTCAGATCATCAAATTCAAAACTTTTTTGTGTTAATTTTGAATTTGAGATTTATTTTGGATTTAGAATTTTGTGCTTTGAGTTTATACTGGGCACCGGATCCCATCCTCCCTTATTCCACGGATTGCATTTGATGATTCGGCGTAACCCTACCCACAATCCATAGATTATACCATAGCGCTCGATCGCCTCATACGTGTATTGACTACAAGTCGGTCGAAATCTGCAGGCGCCATCAATTACATATAATTTTTTCGGCAGCCCCGTATCAAACGAAAGGTACCGTTGATAGAATCGAATAAGAGAAAGAATGATGTGTTTCATAGTGTACCGGAAATAGGGGATACGAGTTTTCCACGGATGAACATATCCCGAATTTCTTGTTCTACGTCTTTCTGATTTTGCCCTATGAACGGTTTTTTGGCAATCACCACCACATCCCACGAGCCAATAAGAGAGGGGATACTGTGCTGAACCGATTCGCGAAGAAGACGTCGCACTCTATTTCGCACGGTTGCCCGTTTATCCACCCGCGTCCCCACTACGAATGCAAATCGATTCCCTGAAACATGAGCCGGTTGATAGATAAGCTGCATATTGTTATCTGTAATGCGCTTGCCTGCGCGGAGAACCTGTCGCGTGTCAAAAGAGGGGAGTCGATGACATCGTGGAAGCATGGAATGGTTATACCGTGAGCCGCTTACGTCCTGTTTGGCGACGGCGCATAAGCACTCTACGGCCATTTGCTGTCTTCATACGCTCTCTGAATCCGTGCGTTCGTGCTCGTTTGATTTTTTTGGGTTGATACACGCGTTTCGGCATACGTACGCGTAGTATACGCAATTCTCTCTCAAAAGTCTATAAAACTACTGGCCGCTTCCATGTATTCACACATTTTTATAGGACTACTTTCTACTGAATGATAAAATCATGACAAAATACTTTTATCGCGTGTCTCCAATATAAACAGGTTAATCATAAATTTGATAGTTTGGAAAAATATCTTACTATCGGTCTTAAACGACTTCTTCTTACTATAATCAATGTCGCTTTTCATCCAGGCATCAAACGTCTGACTGTGATAGCCCTCCAATATCCAGGGAGAAATAATGCCCGGAAGAATCGATTCACGCTTCTTCTGCCAAGACGTAAGTTTTTTGGCCTCGCCAACGGGCAATGGTCGGGGGCCGATGAGGGCCATCTCCCCGCGGATAACGTTGACGAGCTGCGGCAACTCGTCTAAACCGGTATGCGCAAGGAACTTGCCGAGTGGCGTAAACCGCGGATCATTGTGGATTTTAAATACTGGACCATCTGCTTCATTTAGTTTAGCATATTCCCTTTGAAGTGCCGAAGCGTTCACCACCATTGTTCGAAACTTCCATAAAAAAAATGGTTTTCCGTTCTGTCCTGTACGCTTTTGGCGGTAATAGACAGGCAATCCAGAAGTCAATAGCACAAGGCACGCAAGAAACACGTGGATAGGAAGAAAAAGCAAAAAGATGATAAAAACGAAGAGACGATACCACATAAGTGTGGCCAATTATACACTAGCTATCCACGGGGCGCAGTGATCAAGCTTCAACAAAAAAGGTGTTTTTTGTATCCACCGTCACACCGTATATAGCCACAAGTGTGCCTCGCAGTCGCGCAAACAATTTGACACAGAACCAGAAAAAGAGTGAAGCAACCTCTCTTAATACACGCACCCTCAAATGACGCACGAGCAAAATGATGTGTTTTATTTCGAGACGGAATGTGTATATATAAAGGTATTTAGCAAACTCGTAACCCAGGAGCGCATAATAGCCATAACAGGCAGCCTCACCACATACATAGGACAAATCCTGAATGCGGTATTCCAATGGAGTTATCCATCGATTGTGGTACACCAGTGCGCGGGATTCATAGCGAAGTGCCTGATTGTGTATGAGACATCGGATGGCTAACTCGACATCTTCTCCGTTACTTCCAATGGAGCCTGGACCAAGCCACCAACGGAACGCTCCAAGCGATTTAAAAACGCTCTTTCGAAATGCCATATTGTTGCCATAGCCTATATACCCCAAATCCTTTTGGGGGTCGACAATATTGTGTGAACCCGACTTATCAAAAAAAGCTGGACACACACGTCCCATATGAAATGCAGGTTTGAACGGTAGCGTACGGCCAAATACCCCAACGACATCGGGGTGCTCATAAAAAACCTCAGAGAGTGAAGAAAGCCAATGTTTGTCAACCAGACAATCGTCATCGGTGAACGCCAGAATGGGCGCGCGGCTACTTTGTATCGCAATATTGAGCCCTTTGCTTTTTCCGCGTTGTCCAGATTTCACATATACAGCACTCGGGAATTGGGCCAACTGAGACTGCAGATCCTCTGTTTCTTCCGTCTTGTCGCTTTGATCGATAACTATCAGATCAAAATATTTGGACGTACTACTGTGAAGCGTCTGCAAACAATCAATAAGCTGTCTGTGTCTATTGCGGGTAACAATAATGACTGATATCCTGGTTTGCCGCTTGATAGGTTTTCTTTGCATCGCTATAAATCTTAGTCGCAGGCGGTAGCAAATACAATATGGCGGATACGGTAGAGCACTTCACGGCAACGTCTACGTCATTTGTATATAATAGCTCTCATGAAACATGATGCTCATCATTTTCTCGAGCTTCTGGTTGCCATGACGGCAAAAGAATTGCGTACACGGTATAGATACACTGTTCTCGGATTCCTGTGGCTTGTCGCGAATCCTCTTCTTCAAATGTTGGTTATCGGATTTGTGTTTACGTTCTTTATAAAAGAACCAATTGTGCACTACTATTATTATCTCTTTATCGGTCTTTTGGTATGGAACTTTTTTTCCGTGTCTTTAAGCAAAGCGACACCCAGCATTGTTTTTGAGCGTTCGCTCATAAAAAAAGCCAGGTTCCCCTATGCAATCATTCCACTCTCGATTATTTTGTCAAACCTGGTGCACTTGCTCTTGGCCATGATCCTCTATATTATCCCTGTCATGTTTCTGGGTACGGTAACTCCAGCGACCTTTCTCCTTGCATCTGTCGCCCTCTGTCTACTTGTCATGTTTACCGTTGGACTTAGTCTTCTAACATCTGCTTTGAATGTGCGCTTTCGGGATATAGCGTTTTTCGTCCAGGCTGCGCTGGTTATTTGGTTTTATGCAACCCCCATCATCTATTCATTTATGATTATTCCACGAACATTTATATGGCTCTGGCGACTTAACCCGATGACCTCCATCTTGCAGCTATTCCAACACGCATTCATTGATTATCCGGCACCAGGACCGGCGATGTTGACTGCAAATATAACGGTTATCATCGTTATTTTTGTGACTGGAGTCGTGATGTTTCGAAGAGAAAGTAAAAACTTTGACGACTGGATTTAATATGGGTATCAGCAAGTTTTCTTTCCACCCCAGAGCAGTCATTCACGCTGTAGCAGATCGAAGCGTATATTTTTTCATTGAGCATGCACCTGCGTTTGTCGACTCAATGATATTTACTCTCCTTCATAATTTTTCGCGGAAATCATTTCGCTATCCACGCATGAATCAAGCGATTGTTACTGTCCTTCGTCACAATGATATCGGATCATATCTGGTAATGGTTAAATCGCTTATTTGGGTAACCAAGTACAATTATCGGTTTTTTGTGTTGAGCGACGGAACGCTGACTTCCTCGGATATTCACACACTTCGTCAACACCATGGTATTACCGTATATATCCCACCCGTCCCAAAAAAATGGCAACTATGGCGGTGGCAAGCGATAAAATATTGCAGTCCAAAAACACTTTTTCCAAATGAACATGTCATTCTTGCTGATGCAGATATTTTATTTTACAAAACGCCGGGGGAACTATTGCGTAAGAATGTCTGTGTATTCTCAGATGATATAAAAAGCTGGTACGCACTATCAAATGTAGAATCGCAACACTATCTCCACCGCACGCCAATAGAGAAAATGAACACTGGTCTGCTTTCCATAGATACACAATATATAGAACCACGCTTATTTGAAACACTCCTGACTACTGTATCTCACATACAAAAGACGCGCTCCGTCGATGACCACGTCATCGAGCAAACCGCTTACGCTATACTTTTCAGAGCTATGCAAAAGCGCACGCGCGTGCGAAGACTCTCTGCTGGATACCTCATGTTTCCGAAAATACATACGACAGACAATCACCCACATCCGTCTTGTATTCATTTCACCGGGTATTATGAAACAGAACGGCGATTCTATACGATTGTATTACTAATAAAAACGGCAATTTTCCATTAGACATACCATGAACGCAAAAACACTGACAGCAATCGAGCTTACTAATATCAGCAAACGGTATGTCATCCACCACGAAAAACCAACGCTGGCTGAAAAGTTCATAAAGGGCAGAGAAGAAACATTTTGGGCGCTCAAAGATATCACGATTGCGATACACAAAGGGGAAAAAGTCGGTATCATCGGACTCAACGGATCTGGGAAAACCACGCTATTAAAAATAATTGCCGGTATCTCATCACCAACCTCAGGAACGATCAAAACGTATGGGAAAGTCGTCTCTCTTATCGATCTTGAGGCAGGGTTTCATGACGACCTTACCGGAATAGAAAACATCTTCCTTAATGGTATGCTTCTGGGTATGTCGACACAGGAAATAAAAGCAAAGCTTAAAAAAATCATTGCATTTGCCAATATCGGTCGATTTGTAGATGTACCGCTTTTTACATATTCTCAGGGAATGAAACTTCGTCTTGGATTCTCAGTAGCCATACACGCAGATCCTGACACACTCATTCTAGATGAAGGACTTGGAGCCGGCGATATAGATTTTCAAAAAAGGGCACAAGACGTCATCTTAAACTTTTTCAGGCAAAGAAAAACCATCCTCGTGGTGACACAACTTCTCTATTTCATCAGAAAAAATTGTAAAAGGGTTATCCTTCTGGACCACGGAGAAAAGATAATAGACGGCGGATTGAATATCATCAAAACCTACGAACAGATTTCAGCAAAGCCGGCCAATAGATAATCAGCTGCTCCTCATCACGCGCCACAAGGAGTGCTGAAATTGTTTCCTACTATGAGTACGTCGCAGATACGATATAGCTCTATTCACCAGTCGACGGCACACATGATTATCGCTCAAGAGTTCTCTCACGTTCTGGGCAAACAAGCAGGGATCATCTGCAATCAACATCTCCACATTGTCTTTGACAGAAAGTCCGCTGGCGCCGATAGTCGTCGAAACAATAGGTATGGAGTTTGCCATAGCGGTCAGAGCTTTCAGGCGAATGCCTGATCCAATCCGCATCGGCATAACAAACACACGTGCTAAACTCATATACGACTGTATGTCGTTGACCTCATCAACAAACTGTACATTTGTCGCTGTGCTTGGAAAAAGAGATGCGTTGTACCCCCGTTTGCCGATAACGATGAGGTTCACATCAGGAATACAATCCACAACACGTGGCCAGACCTCCTGCAAAAACCACGTCACCCCATCTGCGTTCGGATTCCACTCCAGAGATCCGATGAATACCACGGTATGAGCCTTCGATAAACCCCGAGGATAGAGAGGAGGCGCAAGTACTGGGACGGTTATCGTAGGCAAGCTCAATGAATGCATACCCCGTAATTCTCTGGCATCAACATCCGATATCGTAAGCATTCTGTCAAATCGCCGAAGCATGCGGTGTTCATACCTATGCATGCTCCACGACTCATACCAATAGAGTAGACGCCAAAAAAGCAAACCCTCATGCCGATAAAATGAAGCAAACAATTTGGACTCCACGTTATGTTCAGAAAATATCCAAACGCCGGTTTTTTCTTCTGGAACAAACTGCGTTGAAAGCATATGTTCGACCAATACATAGTCCGTTTTTTTATCCCGCACAAATCCTTTCACGTATGCATAAAGCGCGGCGTTACGATGCCACCACACTTTTATGGGAACCCCATGAGTAATGGCGGCAAAAACATTCCGCACGTCTGATGCATACGCTCTTGCGATATTAGGATTGAAAAAACAGTGAACGCTTACCATGGGGGATACTATATATTTAGCCAATTGTACCTGTTCTTTTTTGGTCACCTGACATACTACATGCACATGATATCGTTTCGATAATTCCTGAATGAGAGACAATGACCGTATCGCCCCGCCCCAGCGCGGAGGGTATGGCAATAGTTCTGTAATGAACAAGATGGTTTTCATGACGGTACCGAGGGTGTATAGATTTTATAAAACAGCCAAAAGGCGATATACCCATACAACTTCTTTATCCAGTTGCGGACAGACAAAACGCGCTTCTTTTGAAAACACGACAAATTCCCGATCGTACCAATATAGACGTAACGAGGATCAAACAATAATTGACGCATGACTTTATGTGGACCAGAATGATCAAGGGTATCATGAAGCAACATGTATCCATCATGCTCTAAGACTTTTCCCCAGTGATCCGCATCAAACCGAACTGATTCATAGCGATGGTCGCCATCGATGAAAACAAAGCAGACGCGCAGCGACTGATACCGGATGTGTGCATTGGCCGACGTCATCTTGAGATGACGTACATATGAATGTAAGCCAAAATCTGCAATATGTTTCCTGAACGCTCCCTCGACCATACGAAGCGCCGCGCGCTCTTTCGGGTGTCTGGCGCTACCTATCAAATCATACGGATCAATGGCATACACCCAGCCTTTTTTACGGACTCTGCATGCGCTACCTATGGCAATCGTAGATTTTCCTTTCCAGCTGCCAATCTCAACAAGGACACGATCGGTCTTTCCTCGTGATAGAGCAAGCGAAGCATAATCATAGAGCGCCCTGACTTCGTTCTCCCAAAGCCAACCCTCAAGTGCTATTATTTTTTGAAGCACTACATCGGATAAAACTGTTTTCATATCAGCATAATCTCCTGCAAGTTGGTATTATAGCTACGATATGTGTAATGATCTATAGGTATGCATCAGAAAAAGACGATCACACTCCTATTAACTCATAACATTACTATTATCAACGATAGATTTCCGGCCGGGACTGAACAGGTATTTCTTCATGATATACAGATGCTCAGAGCGAAAGGGGAAACCATCAGCGCATATGCTGGAGCGTCGTTTCCCGGGTATGCCATCAAAAAACTGTTTTTTCCTTCTTGGGCAGATACTGCGCAACACAAAGCACTAAGTATTCTTGGGCAGTTAGTCTATCTTCTAGAATATGCAAAATTACTTAAACAAACCATGCTCACTGTTTCATATAACTTCCCGCTTGCGGCGATCCTTCAGCCTGCGAAAACCGTTGTGTATTTTCATTATGAACAGGTCCTATCTCTCTGGTCTATTTTCGCTCGACGATACCAACAATCACATTACATTTTTTGTTCGCACTTTCTCCTAACACAATTTCTTCATACCTACCCTCAGATAGATCCCAAACGCTGTACCGTGATACATAACGGCATAGACACATCGATTTTTTCCCCGCAGCGAAAGAAACACATCGACAACCATATAACATTCCTCTATGCAAGCGCCTGGGTGTGGGAGAAAGGGATGGACATGTTCCTTAGCGCTGTCAATTCACTGCCACAACAAATTCACAGACGCATCCAAGTTATCATCGCCAGCGGGCCGGATCTCTGGACCATCCATCAAAACCCAGAAAGGAAGTGCTATATACAGGAACAACAACGCATGCTTAAGCGTATGGGCGAGGTAATCGTACTAAACGGGGTAACCAAACAACAGCTCGCAGCGCTGTATTCACAAGCGGATTGGCTGGTCTTTCCTTCCATATGGGAAGAGCCATTTGGTCTTTGCGCTCTTGAGGCGATTGCCTGTGGCTGTCCGGTCTTAACCTTTGGAGGGGGAGCGCTGCCGGAAATCCTCTCTCCCACAAACTCCGTAATCGTGGAAAAAAAAACAAAAAAAGCGCTCGCACAAACCATCGAACGGATAGCGATGGGAAATATCCGCCCCCTAAAAAAACCGTTTCCTCTGTTGACCCAGAAAAATAAACATATGAAAATATCGGTACGGGATGCTCTGTATCTTTCATATATACACACTATGATTCGTTTTCGACGAGGAAAAAACGATAACTATCAGGAAAATACTTTTTCATAACCGGAACACTCTCTCGCGTGACCTCACTGCAGTATACGAACGTCCACATGATTCCTTCAAAAGCACTTGGCGTCACATTCGTAAAAAAACACCTCGGAACGTCAAGAGCTATAGGAATGGAAAAACGCCGTAACGACCCCCATGCCTGAAATGTCCGACATACGCCATATGTAAATCTCTTGTTACAGAGATCTATGAGTGTACGTTCCAATACTCGATCCTGATTGGAA
>CAZOTW010000011.1:9780-29306 GCA_964582845.1 uncultured Gammaproteobacteria bacterium | reverse complement strand
CATTCGATTCTAAAATCTGCGTGAGCCATTGGTTCGGGCGCGTATCGACCACGAGATACTCGGGCGTTCCTCCAAAGTCCAACCACCAGCAAAGTGACTGTCCGCAGGGCGCGCCGGCAATATCATGACGCCTCGGCCATACCAAATAAATTTCCCTGCGATGGGATAAATGCGGAGCCAAATTTTGCTGTGAGGCAACCGATGCTTCCTTCGGTACGAGTGCAATAAGTTTTCTCGTATCTACCATCCATGGATCAACCCGCCAATACTCGGTTTTGGTGAGTTTATTCAGGGGAAGATGAAACACGTACTGAAGCGCCACAGCAACACAAAATATTCCAATGGTAATCGGCAAAACCCGTATTTTTTTAGCCTTGAGAAACACCAATACATCTAGGGTTCCGAGGATCAAAAACGGGGCCAAAATTGCCCGATGATGCATAAAAGGACTCCACATGCGGCTAAACTCTGGCCCCGTGACGAAATACTGCGATACGTCGATTAAAACTGCGATCAACGCCCCTGGAGAAAAAAGAGGAATGAAGGAAAATGATGCATAACTATAGAGCCACACGTGCCGTTTCTCCGGACTATCAAATAAGCGCGTCAACGCATGAAGCGGGGTTTTGGGTAATTCCGGCCAATACTGATAGCCGATCGGCGAAAAGGCAGCAATGACTTTTGCGGCTAAAATACTATATACAATACTGAGTATTCCAACAATTATCGCTTGCTTTCGAAATTCTTTGCGGAAGAAAAATATCGCCGCGAGACAAAATACGGCAATACCCATATTTTCCTGCGTTAACAAGGCGAGAATGAGAGTAATCCAAAACAATTTTGTCTTCCCGAATTCCCAAAAGTAAGCAAGCCACGCAAGTATGGCTACGCCGATGATGATCGGATGAAAGTCAAAATAGACGCCATATTGTATTCCGTAAAAGAGACTATACATGACCGCAAGACATAGTGCGCTTACTGGAGAATGAAGTCTCTTTTTTGCGATGAGAAAAATGGGAATTGCAGAAAATGAAATACTGACCGCTTGTGCGATAAGAAGCATACGCACATCATCCCACACGTAAAAAAGGACGCCGAAAAAAGGCAACGTCAATGAAAGGTGATCACCAAAAATAATCCGTTCCTTGATGGTATTATACGGCGCCGAAAAATGTGCAAATCTCCACACGGCTTGATCAAATAAACCAAGATCGAATCCCCCAGACTGGAAATGCATGTGGCGAAGAATAGATAACGCGCTATACAGTACGGAAAGCGCGGTGACAAAGACGATAAGCATTGAGAAGCTATACCTGACAAAAAAAGCACGCAACCGCTTCATAAACCCATGGTATCACATGCGTTAACTCTTCTGTCGCAAAAATGCGGAGATTTGTAGGACAGGGTAATTTCCTAGCTTCAATCTATTCAATCGTTCCTTATCAACAATCATGCATTTCAAAATCTTCTATGGGAACAGTGAATAAATAATTATGCAATGTGTGGAGGCTGTAGGGTTAATTTTGTGGAATATATCTATCTAAGAAAACAGTTTGTTCAGAAAAAGATTTGCACTGGAAAAATTCTCTAAGCCTGCCAAATTGTCGCCTATCGTATACATTCCCCACAAAAACGATCATTTTATCCATCCACGCAGGACGTTTATTAGCTCTATTCAATGTTCGAAAACCTTTATACGTATCCAAATCTTTGGAAATCTGTTGCGCTGTCGGAAGACTCCCTTTTGTAATCCTATACTTAATAATTTTTGCAATTGGTTCAGTTAACATGTTCATTTCAACTTCTACTAAATCGGCCTGAAGTTTTGCCTGTTGCATGGAATACGCATCTACAAGAGAGGAATTAGATCTCAGATTTCTATGAATTTCTAATGCTGGAGTAAGCTTTCCTCCTTCTACTCCATATGATTCCCACCATGTCTTTTGCAGTAAATTATCTATAAATGCGAAATCTTCATCTCCTAATTCCACAGCTCTGGCAGATAAAGAGTCGTGAACTCTGTACCAACCTTCCCGAGTCATAAAGTCATTAAAGGTAATACTATTAGGGAAAAATCCTCCAGTATTGTCTATTACAGATTGTACAAATGATCTGCGGAAGTTTGGATCTGAGAGAGCTTGGACAGTTCTTGCAGCGTCCCATTCATTTCTTGCCATTGCGACTGACTCTAAAACTATTGATTTTAGACTGACATCTTTAAACTGTTTTCTAATTGAATTATCGGTTGATTCTATTAGCACTCTGCCTATATTTACCCGATCATTGATGATAGAGCTAACTGCTCTTCTCCCTTCGTCGATATCTTGTAATATATCCGCTAATCGTTCCTGAGGATTAGATACAGTTTTTCTGGCGTGATAACGTGGTCTTTCATCTCCGACAACTTCCGTTAAGCTTCTGAGGGTATTTGTTATTTGTTCAACATCAATTTGATCACGTAGCTTATCAGCTACAACGGTTAAATATCGGACTTTGTCTTCATCGGATAAAGCCAGAAGTTCTTCCTTTAAAGACGTAAATGTTCCAAGCAATTTTGCTGGTTCAATTCCATATGCTTCAAGGATAGACTGCAAATCATCTAAGCTTATTGTTCTCGCTTCAACGGAAGATTGAATATCGCTAGATAAACCATAGTAAATACTTGTTCTGTAACGATCGGCTAATTTCGGATCACCTTCACCCCCTTTTATGTATGCGATTCTTTCTTGAAGCGACAGAGTTTCTCCCGTTCCTATGTAACCATAATTTTCCCCTGTTCCTTGCAGACGATCTGCTAATTCTTGGGCTATTGCAAATGATTCTTCTCCAGTGATATTTGAACTTCCAAATGAACATATAAGTATATTTCTATTTAATACCTTTGGATGAATACCGATACCATTAACTTCTGTTAGGCAATCAATGTATTGGTTGAGAACTCCAAATGTATCTTCTTCTAATCCAAACAAATTTCTGATTTCTACATCTGATGCTCGGCGACCTTCATATTCAGCAATCATTTTTTGTCTTTTTGCGCTCTCTTTAAATTTTTCCTGAAGTTGAGGATTGTTTGCGGCGTGAAGATAATGAGTATATTCCTCAACTAATGTGTCTGTCGCTTTCTCTGGAGTTGAAAGACTTGATTTGCTTACGGACATAACGCCCTCCAAATGACCATCTCGCTCTTGAACAAAAAATAAACCAGCTGGACTTGTAAATTCAGTTAATAAATCGGTTCCATAGTGAGCCGTCGGGAAAAATGGAAGTTGAGCTTCTGAGGCTTCGATAAACTGTTGAGGAACTCCTGACTGAACAAACATATTCTTTACACGTACCAAAAGAGACTGCGGTGTTTCTTGTGGTTTAGAAGAATCAATTGTTGGTTCACTGCCACTCATTGAATAAACAATAGTTGAAATAGATGCTTTTATCAAGAACCCAATAATATTGTTATCAATTCTTTACATGTCGCACAGCTTCTAAAGTGCTACATTATTTTGAGGCAATATTACTTCTAACACTTTATACTAAACGATAGTATTTCTATTTAACTTTTTTGGCGAAGGAATGCGGGCCGCCGTTGGCGAGCCTCGCCTTTTTAGCTTTTTTGACGTAAAAAGGCGGGAATATCAAATTCATCTTCCTCCGGCGGTAATTCATCGGCAGGTGGCGGGGGAGATGACGCGGGTGGCGTGTTAGGAGGAACTGTCTGCGATGGAACATTCGCACCGTACAGAGGTTGTTGCGGTTGTTTTTGTGCCTGTACGGTGCCCATTGCGCCAAATACCGGCTGTCCGGTCATCTC
This sequence comes from uncultured Gammaproteobacteria bacterium, assembly GCA_964582845.1. Taxonomy (GTDB): domain Bacteria; phylum Patescibacteriota; class Microgenomatia; order UBA10105; family UBA927; genus CAZOTW01. Next base: position 25,501 of record CAZOTW010000011.1, on the reverse strand, counting down.
TCTGAGACGACGCTTGGTTTCGTCAAATCCTGTTGCTATGACGGTAATTTTCACCTGATCGACCAAATTTTCATCAATGGTTGCGCCGAAGATAATATTCGCATCGGGATCAACCGCTGAAGCTATCTGCTTTGCTGCATCATCCACTTCCGCCATAGTTAGGTCCGCTCCTCCTGTGATATTAAAGAGCACGCCTTTGGCGCCTTCAATGGAAATTTCCAAAAGCGGCGAAGCGATAGCCGTACGCGCGGCGGTTGCGGCACGATTCTCCCCGACTCCCATCCCAATACCCATGAGTGACGAACCGGCATTCGTCATAATACTTCGCACATCCGCAAAATCCACATTGATAAGACCCGGCATCGTAATGAGATCTGCAATTCCCTGTACTCCCTGCCCAAGGACGGAATCTGTCACCCTGAACGCTTCAATAAGCGTCATTTTTTTATCTATAACTTCCAAAAGCCGCTGATTCGGAATAACAATAAGCGTATCCACTTTATCTTTCAAATTCATGATTCCTTCTTCTGCAGACACCATACGCCTGGCGCCTTCAAACTGAAATGGCTTGGTAACGACGGCAACCGTGAGAGCTCCGGACTCTTTGGCAAGCTCCGCGACTATGGGTGTGGCACCGGTTCCCGTACCCCCGCCTTCTCCGCACGTAAGAAATACCATATCGGTACCTTTCAGAAAGTCTTTTATTTTTTCCCGTGATTCTTCGGCTGCTTCTTTGCCTACCTCTGGCCTGCCACCAGCCCCTAACCCGCGAGTAAGATTTTCGCCAATCTGAACTTTGGTGGGCGACTGACACATGAGAAGCGCTTGAGCGTCGGTGTTTATCCCAATAAAATCCACTCCCTGTATCTGATTTACCGCAATCATGGAGTTTATAGCATTACAGCCGCCGCCGCCAATGCCGACCACCTTAATTTTCGCAAACCGTGCAATATCGGGTTTTATGAGCATACGTTTCGTACAACAGGGGCAGACTGAAGCTTATCATTTCCGGATATCTGGCTATCCAACCATCTGTCACATCAGGGCATGAATGACTTTACCAGATCTATCATCTTTCCCGCAAGACCTTTTATCTGTACTCTCTCACTAATTTTTCCAAATCCGTGAAAAAGAGAGGTGCCTTCTCCTTTTTCTGCTTTCCCCCCGTACAGCAACAATCCTACACTGGCAGTAAATCCAGACGTCATAATTTCATCAATAAGACCATTCACATGTTTTGGCATACCAATATGTACGGGCATAGCGAGATTCCTTCGCGCAGCTTCAACAGCGCCGACGGTTTGGGCTCCTCCACCGGTAATTACCACACCAGAGGGCGTCATACCGCCAAATCCGCTGCGCTTCACTTCCAATGCAACCATAGTGAAAATCTCATTTAATCTTGGTTTAATAATTCCCTCAACCAATGTTCGCTTTGAGAGAATACGTAATTCTTCAGGTAGCCCGAGGCTTGACACATCGAGCTCGTCAGACTTGTCGCTCTTGGCTGGTTTTACCTTTTCTTCCTCATCCGACAAAGCCGGAGATCGGATTGGCTGCCCGAGGAGTAATTTCACTTTTTCTGCGCTCTCCAGAGAGATACGAAGACCTGCAGCGAGGTCTTTCGTTATATTGATAGCCCCAATGGGAATAACGGATGAATATGATAGTGCTCCCTCAACAAAGACAGCGACATCCGTCGTTCCACCGCCTATATCAATAAGCACGACACCCAATTCTTTTTCCGTACTAGAAAGACATGCTTCCGCTGATGCGAGTCCCCCAAAGACCATCCCGCTCACCTCAACCCCCAGCTCTTCCACACACTTTCGTAAATTTCGTACCGCCGTCGCTCCCCCGGTCACCAAATGCGTATCTACTTCCAACCGTACTCCCGTCATACCTACAGGATCTACTATCCCTTCCTGGCTATCCACGATATACCCGCGAGGTAATACATGAAGAATTTCACGGGAAGAAGGCAATGATACTGCTTTTGCGGCTTCAATAACGCGTAGGATGTCATGATCAGTAATTTCCTTATCCGGCTCTGCCACAGCTACCACGCCATGAGAATTTTGTGAAGCGATATGACTTCCTCCCACGGAAATAAACGCTTTCCCTACAGACGTGCCGGCCATCCGCTCCGCCGCCTCCAGAGATTGAGATATTGCTGCAGTCGCCTCCTCTATGTTGACTACTTGTCCTTTCCGAAGGCCTTTGCTTGCCACTGTTGAAACACCGATAATCTGCGCATCTCCTTCTTCGGCAAGCGTTGCGATAAGCGTCGTAATTTTGGACGTACCAACATCTATACCGGAAACGAGGTGATCGCGAGCCATATATTATTTAATGATCGGTTTGTCGAAACGAAGATCAACAACCGCGGGCAGTGTTCCTTTTATTCTAACCCCCGTCATCAATGTTTGTAAAGTAGCCAGTATATCTCCAACCTGACGATCTTGAGGAAAAAAGATATCTGTTTTCCCAGTTTTAGCTTGTAGATACCCTCCTTCTATTTCCGTTATAGATTCTATCGGCAAAAAGCTCCTCGCGCCCTCTATGAAAGCAAGCGCTTGTTTTACCCGGGCGTCCATGATCGCTTCGCCAACCCGGATAGCCGGAATTGAAAAAGCGAGGATCGGAAGCGGTAGACCGTTATCTCCATCGGTCAAAACGATGCCAGATCTGTCAAGAAGTGTCAGGCGATCGAGCGTTTGAAGCCGGACGAAGGGTGTACGAACCATTGGAATTATCCGTAGCGTATGCGGGTATTTCTTTTGGAACTGTACATCTGAAAGAAGCGGGTTATCCAGTAAAACCCGCGCTCTCAATTTTTCAGCGGGGAAAAACAGGAGGTTTCTTGAAATGCGCGTTCCATCGATATGCACATCTACACCTTGACCTATAACTTCTATTGTCTGAATATAAAATAATCGCGTACTCAATTTATATAGCCCAATGCTACTCACAAGCACCAAGACGATGCATGTTATCGTACGACCAAATTTCCTTCGGAAAACACTCGCGCGAGTCACCATAGGGAGATATATAAAGATCTCAACTTAACGTATTGTATCAATTTGTTCAACGAAACGCCTGGCGCCATCTTGCGGTACCAAAGGAGCTAAACGTTTAGCCCGACTAGCGAACATATCGCGCGAATTCATCATCTGATGAATATCCTGGAGAATTTTTTGAGGAGTTGCATCTTTTTGCATAAGTACATTTGCTCCGCCGTGCTCTTGTAACCACTTGGCGTTATGATATTGTTCGTTGCCTGCAGACCAAGGCAACGGAATACATAACGCGATTTTCCCAAATACCGCAAGCTCTACTACTGTGTTTGCGCCCGATCTGCATACGACGAGCGCGGCATGATGCAAAATCCAGGAAATTTCTTTCAGACCAAAATAACGTGCGATAACATAACGCGCTTGATCTTCCTTAGACAACTGACCACGTATTGTTTCTGCGTTATGAAATGAATGGATACCGATTTGATGGACCACCGTATATTTTTTCAAGAGCTGCCCAATAAGCGGAAAAATCCGCTCGTTTAGTGATGTAGCACCGGTAGCGCCGCCCGTAATATATATAATGGGATATTTCTTTTCATGAACATCGGTAATAAACTCCGAGGGCGGACAAAAAAGATCCCGCCTAAGCGGTAAACCCGTGACTATGGTTTTCGCGGGTGGAAAATTACGGGCGGTTTCATCAAACGTCACACAAATTTTTTTGGCAAATTTGGCAATAATTTTGTTGGAAAGTCCAGGAATGCGTGTTTGTTCGTGCGTGATAACTGGCACCCCAAACAGGGCACCCACCATAGCAATTGGCACTGCAACATATCCGCCAAAAGAGACAATGCACTGCGGACGTTCATGGAGGCAATAATACGTTGCCTGAATAAATCCGACTGGAATTTTTAGTATCGAGGGTATCGTTTGCAAACTCAATGATCGTTGTAAACGACCGGCGATAATCGGCAAAAAACGTATGCCGCGCGACGTCATAATTTCATACTCCACGGACGGATGCCTATCCCCTTCTTGCGCATATTTTCTTCCAACAAATACCACGACCCAATCCGGATGCTTTTTCTCAATTTCATCAATCACCCCAACTGCGGGTGTCACATGACCACCGATTATAAAAATTTTCATACGAGGCTTGTTCATGATCGATTTTTACTTATATTTGCTAATATTCCAGCCGCCACGAGAATAATAATAAGACTCGATCCCCCATAGGATACAAACGGGAGGGGTACACCGGTAAGCGGAATAAGCGCTACCATTGCACAAAGATTGATGGCCGTCTGCACGGCAATCCAGGAAGATATCCCAAGCGCAAGTAGCCTTCCAAATGGATCGGATGTCCTTTTGGCGATGCGAAATCCCCTCCATACGATAAAAAGGAACAGAAGAATAGTTGCCGCTGCCCCAATAAATCCCACTTCTTCGCCGATGATCGCAAATATTGAATCAGTATTTGCTTCAGGCAAGTACTCGTATTTTTGCCTCGATTGCCCGATGCCGACTCCAAACCACCCACCGGACCCAAGAGAAAGAAGAACTTGACGGATTTGATACGATGCGCCCAGCGGATCGTGCTGGGGATTGAGAAACGTCAACATCCTTTGCATTCTATAGGGAGAAATTATAGCGAGCACACCAACGCTCCCGAGAAGAATCGGAATCAAAAGAAGGAAGTGGTAGATGGGGGCCCCGGAAAAAAAATACAAAAGAATAGCTATAGAGAGAAGAATCGTTCCTGTCCCTAAATCCGGTTCCAGAAGAACGAGCCCGACCATCATGCCCAATAAAAGAATAAACGCCGCAAGTCGTCTTTTTTCGTGAGTTGAAAACCACGCGGAAAGATACATTACCAGTACCAATTTGGCTAGCTCAGCCGGCTGCAGAACAAAAAATCCAAAATTGATCCACCGATGCGCCCCGAGAGCACGAACACCGAGGCCCGGTATAAAAACCGCCAGAAGCAACACCAATGAACCTATAAGCATCGGGAGCGCAAATTTATACCATAGGCGATAATCAAGGAAGGAAAAAATTCCAAATGCTACATATCCGACAACGAGCCACTTAAGTTGTTCTTTGACAAAATAATATTGATCAGAAAAATCACGAATGGCAATTGCCACCGAGGAGTCATACACCATTAAGATTCCAAAAAGAGATAAAAGAATAACGCCGATAATAAGCCACCTATCGACTCCTATGGTTTTTTGTTTATGAACGAATATGTTATTCCCTTTGTAAATCCTGGGAAATAGTCGGGATAAATATTTTTTCATGTTTTTGATCCTTCAATCCCAAACTTTTTTACGTACTTCTGAAATAGGTCTCCCTTTTCTTCGAAATTCTTCCATACGCTATAACTCGGTGATGCGGTTGAAAGAACACATGCGTATCCCGCTTCGGTATGTGCGTACGCAAATTTTACCGCTTGTTCCATGTCTTTTGTATGAAATATCGTGAATGCTCCTTCATGTTTTTTCTGTAATAAGGATTCTATGCGCGCTCCACTGTCGGGGAATAAAACAATATTGGATATATGAGATGTTTCCACAAGATCCACGAGCTTGGTAAAATCATATCCTCGATCCTGACCACCGAGGAAAAGGGTACCAATTTTTGGTATTGATTCGATGGCTTTCATCGTGGACTCCGGTGTCGTCGATATGGCGTCATCATAAAAACGTATCCCACTAAATGTCCCGACAAGTTGAAGCCTGTGAGGAAGTGGTACGAAGTGTTTTACTGCTTCGTATATATCTTCTGTTGATATATCAAACAGTTTTGCCACCGTTACTGCCCCACGTATATTGTCTCTATTGTGTTTCCCTAAAAGGGGGATGTCTTTGTCCGGAAACGGTAACTCCGAGACAAATGGCACTGCTTTTGCCTCTGTGCAGCTCGCAAGACGTACCAGCTCTTGATAATCACGGTTATAGATAAAAAAATCGCTCTCACTAGCAAATTCTACAATTCTTTTTTTTGCTTCAAAATATGCGTCTACTCCCCCGTGATAGTCCATGTGTTCCGGAAAAAGACTCACGAAAACGGAAATATGAGGAGAATACCGTATGTCGTCAAGCTGATAGCTCGACAATTCACATACATATATGTCTTCACGTGTATCGCCCGGAATAAATTCCGCGAGCATCGGTTTCCCAATATTTCCTACCAAATGGACACGCAATCCCGCCTGCTTTAGCATGGCGTAAATAAGCGATGCGGTGGTACTTTTCCCTTTTGATCCCGTTACACCGATCGTTGTACCTCGGGTATTTGCGAAAAATATATTCGTCGCGGTCGTATACGGTACATGAATATGCCGCTTCGGGATCCCCGGGGATTTAACGACAAGATCGTATTTATCTTGACTGTCTAGATACGCCGAATTATCCTTTTTGTCCACGATCGTTATCGAGGAATCAGGAACCCAGCGCGTAAGGAATGCTTCCGTTACCCTTCCTTCAAGTCCGTATCCGGCAATCAAGATATGTTTATTGGCAAGTTCTTCAAGTTTCATAAAGACATGATGCTCCCTGCAAATGGTTCCGGGATTTTGTGATCCTGCGACAGCGCTAAAACGCGCGGGACAAGATCGCCAAAACGCTCAACATCGTCCCCAAAACTTTTCGTAATCTCCAAAACAACCGTATCATTCTCAAATTCTCCCTTTTTCTTCATAAGATAAAAAGCCGCCTTTGACTCCTCGGGTGTACCGACACACTCAAACGGTTTAAATCCCCTTAAACCTAATAATTCCTGATAAACAGAAATGAGTGAATTATCCGAAAACAAATTCTTTTGAAATATTGAAAATAAATCGTTCTTTTCTAAAAATGCACTCAAAAGTAAAAAAACGAACGCACATTTTGAACACTCTCCGCACCACAAAGTTGAAGGTTTTTTTGTTTGCGTAAAATTCCTGTTACAACTGGTAAACATACCGAAGTATTGCCTATAACGGATAAATAATTCGGCTATTTTAATTTCTCTCATCGGTCGCAGTAATGAAAAATATATTACATCCGGCGTTATTGAGTCTTTCACATATTCCTGAAATGCAACCTCAAACTCAAACGACTTGCTCCATTGGTGATTTATTTCGCTCCCCAGATAATTGACGTTTCCGTAACTGGCTGTCTCTTCGTTTGAAGCGATAACATATCGTCGGCCACATAAAACCGCAGCAAGAATTCCCATGAACGCATAAATTGAAGAGATAGGAACATGACCGTTGTACGTGCCTGGCTTCCTGTTTAGGTCAAGTAACTTTTTGTCTATGGTGCGCTCCATACTTGCCACTGATTTTCCCACTTTTTGGGCTACCCTTTCGTGAATGGCGAAAAAATTCATGCAAAAAAGCGAAAATGACGTATTCCATGATTTAAGTAACTCAGAAGTTACAATGGAATCCTTCCCTCCTCCCAATAATACGAGTGAGACATCTTCCGTTTGTATACGATGAGCCTTGGTCGTAACGGTTTCATCAAAAGGAAAATGCACCAAATCACGGAAATCTATGTTATTTCGATAAAAAAACTCGCCAAGTCCTTTTGTATAAACCAAATCCCAAAAGACCGCTTGCTTCCGAGATAAGGTAAAGGGCTTAATACGTAAAATCTTTGGACAGTACAATTTCCAGTAACTCATACCCAGAACGATAAGAAGCGCATGCAATATCTCCTCTATTGGCGGAGACGACCACGAGGCACCAGAAATGAGATCTTTCGAAAAACTTAATTGTTCAGTAAAAGAAATAGCCGCCCCCTCATGAAACATTGAGTAATAAAAAGAGAGTTGACCATGCTTTTTGTCTATATCATATCCCTCGAAGGTAAATGTCGATGCAGCGTCACTCATAAAATCGATTAGAGCGGTTGACGGGTCAGAAGCGCAAGCCATAATCCGAATATCGCAAATACGATCCCTATAACCCAACCCCGCATCACAATCTTTGGCTCAGGCCATCCTTTATACTGAAGCCACAAGTGAAGGGGTGCAGCGGAAATAAGTTTATGGCCAAAAAACCTCTTCCAAAAAAGCTGCAGAAATGATGACAGAACCTCTATGACAAAAATTCCTCCTATTATTACAAGAGCAGGCGCTTTTCCCAAGATGAGTCCGACAACCGCAAGTGTCGCTCCAAATGATAACGCTCCCACATCACCTAAAAATATACGAGCAGGATAGATATTAAAATACAGAAATGCAAGCAGTCCCCCTAACCACAATGCGATGAATACCGAAAGGGAGGTATCTAAAATCGACGCGGAAATTATCCAAAATGCCGCAAGCGCTATAACGAGTGCTCCCGAAGCAAGACCATCAAGTCCATCTGTTATATTAAATGCATTGGCAAAAGCGATAATGATAAACGCTGAAAGCGGGATGTATATCCATCCGATGCGGATAACACCCAATAAGGGCACATAAAAAATATCTATCTTTAGGTCATTCACTAACCAAAAACTCACAATAGACGCAAGGATGATTTCGAGAACGAGTTTATGCCGTAACCGCAATCCAAAAAAACCAGACGGTTCCCATACGAATGTCTTCTTTGCATCATCAAGAAGTCCCAACAAACCAAAAGAGACAAACGTAAAAAGTAAAATTTTTATTTCGCTAAAGAGTGGATACACTGCAGTAATAGGAACCCAAAAATATTTCATAAGAAGAAACACAAGTGGGAAACATATGGTCGTCACGCAAATAATAAGAAGTCCTCCTCCCACCGGAGTACCTGCCTTTTTTTGATGAAATCGGTCAAAAATAGGCGTCCGTTTATCAAACGCATCAAGGGTTTTTTGCTTCAGGCGCTGCAAGCGTAATTTATACAGCAACCGAATAAACGGTATATACAATACACTGCTTATCAACCACGAAAACAATAGAATACCCAACAAGCTCATATATTATGACAAGCCTAGACGCGGGATAATGTATGGCGCAAAAATGAATATTGCGATAACTACAGCACCAATTGCCACCGTCAACATCATGCCCGCGGATACGTCTTTGGCTATTTTGGCTTCTTCCCGCCATTCTTTGGTAATAAGATCAGTCATCGATTCCAATGCAGTATTTATCATTTCAGAAGCCAGTCCCAGTAGAATAGTAAAAATGATGATCGACATTTCGACATTGGTGATGTGTACATAGAGGCCCAAAGACACCGCCAAGAAAGAACAAATAAAATGCACCCGAAAATTTGGTTGCGTTCGTAATGCCCAAATAAGTCCTGCAAAAGCATTTTTGAAAGAGATATGATGCCTACGCAACATGTTCATCATACGAATCAGATAGTCTAAGTATAGAGTTTTAGCTTCTAAAACTCAAACACCGATACATTAATACCCCTTCATTTTCCGCCGGATAGACTCAATGGTTTTTGGAACAATATAGAAAGGTGATATGGCTAAATCATGCGCATGGATATATTGAACCTCTCTTCCTCCAAAGCCCTTCTTAAACAGTGTCGTTCCTCTCCAAGGATGATTTGGTTTGTCTTCCGGTGCTATACCCCAAAAATTGTATAACTTTATTCCTCTTTTTTTAGCTTCGCGTATCGCCTCCCACTGAAGAAAAGAAGATGCGGGTACTTTGGTACTCAATGATGCCCCGTGATGGTAGAACGCCTGACCACCATAAAACAATATCAATGCTCCTGCAAGCACCTTCCCCTCGTACACACCTAACAAAAGAAGAGCTTTGCTTTCTTTTGCAAAGATTTCGTACTCCTCTTCAATTCCTTTATGAGGCACGAAATGATGCCTTTTCGATGTTTCACCATACAACGCTAAAAAGTTTTTGAGATCTTTTGCATCCATCGAACGACTTACCGTAACACCTAATTTTTCGGCTCGACGAATTTCATAACGAGTCGTTTTCCGCATACCCGCCAAAAGCTCATCGTCTGATTTATCTATATCCAACACCCAGCACAACTCCGCGTCCATGGCATGTATGGGCGCTGGTCGAAATCCAAGCGATAATAATAACCCGTTATGTTGCTTAGAATTCTCAATAAGAGGACTTACCCGTATAAACCATGCATGTTCATTTTTCGCAAGGAGCCGCATAGATACCAAAAACTCTTTCCAGTAAGATGTGTTCTGTTCAATAAATATCGGCCCATGACGAATATGTAAAAACCATCCACGCCTAGCCTTCACTTTGCCAATCTGGGCAATACCGACAAGATTTTTGCCATCGTATACTCCCATGCGCCAAAGAGACAACCCCATCTTCTCCTGCACTTCGCCCCAAAGCCAGCTTTGAAAAAGAGATTGTGGAGCGTACCGCAGCAAAAAATTTTCCCACACTTCCCTTGACGAGATAGGCTGAAATTGATACATCGTGTTTTTATTGTATCCCAGATCGTCGGAATAAGAAAATTTATCGTACTAAGGAATGAAGGACAGTAGATATGACGGATAGCACGATTGACCCAATCAGAGCCGTACCAAATCCGTCAACCTTAAATCCCGGCGTCAGGCTACTCGCCAAGAGAAGCATACAGGCGTTGAGGATAAACGTAAATAATCCCAAAGTAATAATCGTAATCGGCAGGGTGAAGAAAAACAGGATCGGCTTGATAAGAGCGTTCACTAATCCAATGATAACGACGGCAATAAGCGCCGACCCAAAGTCCTGTAATCGTATCCCGGGAATAATTTTTGAAACGATAAATAAAGCTATCGCATTTAAGACCCAATTGGCAGCGATCTTCATCATAATTTTATTATATACTCTACCATCCCTCTTTGTTCAAGCGTCATAAAAAACTCGTTCGGCCCTGATAGTAGTCGGCGTTCCATGACCCGAATAAAGAGAAAATGAAGACGGAAACGTCAAAATCTTCTTGATCGAACTAGCCATTTGAGAAGAATCAGAATAGGAAAAATCCGTTCGTCCAACCCCACCGCTCGCGAAAATCGTATCACCGACAATAAGTGCATCGCTTTCTTTAACTAGCAGGCAAATACTTCCCGGCGTGTGACCCGGAGTATGGAGTACACGTACTTCATTGTGACCCAATGACAACACCTCATCATCATGTAAAAATTCTGATATTTTGGGAGGCGGGTCAACATGGGTAAGTCCCAAAAAGTGCTTCGCCGATTCATTCATGTTCTCTACCAGAAATTCATCTCTTTTGTGTACGCTAAACGGGATTCGAAATGCAGCCTGTAGGGCGAATGCTCCCATGATGTGATCAAAATGACCGTGAGTCGCGATGATGCGTATCGGGTGCGCGTTATCTTTTTGTAATTCACTGACAATATATTCGGGATCATCTCCGGGATCGACAATGAATGCATCGCGTGTCGTCGGGTCAACAAGCAGATAACAGTTCTCTGCCATCTGACCAACGGTGAGCATTTTAATGATAAGGCGCACTCTTGAGCTCATGAAAACTGCTGGGCAACACGAGTTGCCTCTGCACTTGAAATGCGAGTAGGTAAATTCAGTATGTGTAACGATGCGTTCTCGGCGCGAGGACAAGATCCCGACGTATAACCGATTTTCGTGAGATCTACCCCTCTAGGGTCAATCGTATGATGATACCAATTCCCCAAGAGAATTCCCTTTGCTTTTGCGCTTCTGGCTACTTCATCTGGTTTGGACACTCGAACTGGAAATCGCAAATAAATAGCTCCGTCAACCTGGGGAAAAAGAGTAACCGTCCCTTTTTTCGATAGTGTATCCCAATATAATTGTGCTATGCGCCTTCGTGTTTCATTGTAGTGATCAAGCTTCAGTAGCTGATTAAGAATCAGTTTTGCATGTCCATTTGAATATCTTGTCGGAAAATCACTCGGCTTCTTTCCCACTTTCTCTTCTGGGTATACCGGATAGGACAATAGATGGAGCTTTTGCAATACAACTAATACTATTTTGCCGATACCTAAATTATACGTCGGGATAATAAAAGCAAATGCAACAGGATGAAATAATTGTTGGAAAATCCAAAACCACGCCGGATACGGAAGACTCTCATGATACTCTTGTAACTTTTTTGTCTGAGGCTCATGGTTTTTCTGAATAATTGCTAATCCTCCAAAAACACTGGAAAGCACCTTGTCTCGTCCGAAACTAAAAAAAGATGCATCTCCAAATGTACCAATTTTTTTCCCGTGATAGGTAGCTCCCAAGCTGTGTGCGCAATCTTCTATAAGAATAAGGTTATACTTTTTAGCAAGCGCCACCAAACCATCCATATCTGCTGGTACTCCAAATGTGTGCTGTACGATAATTGCGCGAGTTTTTTTAGTGATTTTCTTTTCAATATCTTTTCGATCAATATTGAGCGACGCATCGATATCTACATAGACAGGGCGGGCACCCGCCCACGAAACGCTATTTGGGACCGCAACACACGTAAACGCCTGGAGAAGGACCTCGTCACCAAGACCGATATCAAACGCACGGAGAATAGCCAAAAGCGCACTCCTCCCACTGTTAAACGTCACCGCGTAGGGAACTCTGAAATATTCGCAAAACCATTTTTCTACCTTATGTATATGCTCCTCACCTTTCCATCGCCAAGGCTGAAGAAGGATCCTCAATGCTGCCACCACATCATCAGATTCAGCATTGGGAGAGAGAGATGCGGATATAATTTTATGAAACGATATAAACATACCTATCTATGATCTCTCATGTACGAGTAAATGAAGAATTTTTGCCGACTCTTTTCCTTTAAACAATACGGTATCACCCCTTTTTATTCTGTTCAAGATATACCCTGATGCGGCAACGGGATTCATAACATGAAGTTTATGTTCTCCATGGACAGATTTTGCTCCTTTTGTGAGAGACTTGAAAAAGTTCGTATTCGTTACGATAATATCGTCGCATATAGAAGCTGCATACACTCCAATTTCTTCATGTGCCGTATCTGCATAACTCCCAAGCTCGATCATCGGCTGAAACACGAGTATTTTCTTCTCCACTCTCCTTTTTAAATAGGAAACTGCTGCTTTGGCAGCATCAGGATTATTGTTGAATGTATCATCTATAAATAATGCTCCCTGTGGCCCTTCAATGAGTTGCATGATATGTGGGAGAGGTTTTATATCTTTACATGCTGCAATTATTTCATCAAAAGTCATACCGCAGGCAAGGGCAACTGAAAGTCCCGCAAGAACATTATCTATCTGATGCTCTTCAATAAGAGGGAGCACGATGGTTTTCTGCTGATTTTTATACATTACGGTACACGAAATTTTTCGCTCAAGGAACCGAATATCTTTCGCGTGAATGAAGTTTTTGCTCACACCCTCAGACATTGCACGAGACGTGTAAAACCATACCTCGTGGCCGTCGCTCCGCGCCCATTTGGCCATTTCTTTGGTATACTCATTGTTCGCATTAAATATCCCAATATTCTTACCATGGAGCCCTGCGATAAGTTCATATTTGGCCTTCATGGTGTTTTGGATACTTCCGAATAAATCCTGATGCTGCTCGTTTATCGCCGTTATGACGCCGACTTGGGGTTGCACCATGCGCGCCATTTGGGCAATTTCGCCAATCTTGTATGCTCCCATTTCGACGACAAATATTTCATGATCCGGCGTAAGCTTCCCACAAACGAGTTCCGCTATCCCAATTGGAGAATTTTTACTTGACTCTGTCTTGAGCGTTTTATATTTCGCACCCAGAATAGTAGCAGCAATCTCCTTTGTCGAAGTCTTTCCATAGCTTCCCGTTATTCCAACAACGACCATGGGGGCATGCGTACGCAAAAGTGTAATCGCTCTGTGGATCAAAAAATAGTGGTATGTTGCAGTCGGAATTTTTAAAAACGCGACGACGATACATGTCACCGGAAACGTCATAAGATCGAGGATACATAATCGACCAATGACTGGAAGAGGAAGTACACTCGCAAGAACTCCAAGCAACACCATTGATAGGACAAATAAAACTATCGTTTTGGGCCGAATTGGTGCGCGATGCCACTGGATAAACAATAGGCGCTTACCCTCATCAGTCTTGAGATGTACAAGCATGCGATCGAAACGATATTCTTTGACATACCACAGGTAAGCATAAGACATGAGGTTAATAACTATTCGAATGAACCACAAAAAACTTATGAGAGCAATGAATAACGTCATCATAAGGTTTCTAAAAAGGGTTTTATCGTGGTTACAAACAACTCCGGGTGTTTATATGGCAATCCATGGTCAACGCCAGAGACGACACGGAGCTGAGCATTCTTTATGACTTCCTTCATTCGATAGGCAATAGAAACCGGTGTAATGATATCGCTTTCTCCCCAAGCCAATAGACAGGGAGTCCGCACTGATTTCATATAGGGCAACAAATCTTCCCGTACAACATTTTTAAAGGTTTCCCTCATGGCTCCTTTTGCCCGATAATATTCTTTTGCCCCAACGAGATAGTAATACCATTCCTGCGCCTTATCTTTGAGACCACGAAGAAGACGTAACGAAAAGATCACTTTACCGAGTTTCGCCATAGCTATAAAAAGAATGAGTTTTTTCCTAGCGACAGGCGTAAAACCGGGTACTCCGGTTAAAATAAGTGCTCGAGCACTTTTAGGATACATATATTCATATTTAAGCGATACTCTTCCTCCAAACGAATGACCAATCAGCACCGGTTGCTTAATGCGCTTATCTCCTAGATATGTGTGAAGAAATTCAACGTAATCCTGAAGATTCAATGCACGAGAAGGCATTCGTGAATCTCCAAACCCCGGCAGATTGGGAGCATACACCGCGTAACCTGCTTTATTAAGTTCCCGTACGAGCGGTTGGAATCTTTCTGACGACAACCCCCACCCGTGTAGTACAACTATTGGCAACTTTTTCATACATACAAGAAACGCTTACAAATTATAATCTCTTCTTGAATTCTTCTCTTGTTTCTTCATTCATGCTCGTAGCGTTTGACGTTACGACATAATTTTCATCACGTAGCGTACAAAAACTATTTTCGGAGACATCTTTATCAAGGACGATTCCTGAACCGATAAACGAACCGCTACCGATCTTCACTCCAGGCATAATACTCGTATTAACTCCTATTCGGACGTTTTTACCAATCATTGCACCAAGCTTATTCCTTCGCGTATTCACTCGTTCGCCTTTCACCATGGAATAAATATCCTTTTCGTCTAACCGTAAATTTGCTAAAACTCCGCCGGATCCCATGCTAATGTTTCCCTCGAGCACACTGTCTCCAATATAATTCGTATGAAACCAACACGCGTCGCCTACGTAGCTGCGCGTAATATCCGTATTAAATCCTGTAATACAGTCAGCGCCAATGTGACTTGCGCGAATAATATTATTATTTCCAATAATGGTATTTTTCCCTATATAGCAAGGGCCAACTATTTTTGTATTTTCACAGATCGTTACATTATCTTCGATATAGACTGGACCCTCTATGGTAACATTTGATTTCACTTCAACATGTTTTCCTCGGTACTCCCCGATGCGCTTCAGTAAAAAATCTAAAACGTCTAGTACGTGCCACGGATATTTCAACGACGCAAAATCTCCTTTATACGGCATCATGAGAAACGATTGGGATTGCATAAGCGAAGACAGCGCTTTTTCATATACATCATCGTTCTCGCTTTGCGTCTTTTTTATTTCAGAGATAAGTCGATCGCTATCGCGAATGTAATGGCATAC
>CAZOTW010000011.1:0-9770 GCA_964582845.1 uncultured Gammaproteobacteria bacterium | reverse complement strand
ATGTGATATATTGACTCGGTTGTTTTCCTTCTGGCGGTTTTTCTTCAATTCTCCGTATCGTTTCTCCTTCAATAGCTAAATATCCCAGCGGGAGATACTGTTCAGTTTTCCACCCGGGCAATATCCCAAATGCCTCAGTAGTATCTCCTTTCTGAACAACATCCGTCACTAATGTAGAATCAAATGCGTCATCTGCGTTCACAAGAACTAGTGATGAATTTCCTATTTCCGATGCGCAAGATAATACTGCATCAGCCATACCGTGAAACGATTTCTGAATTACGGTAGTAAGTTTAATTGGTACCTGCATTGACTGAATACTCTGGTTATTCTTCTCGTTCGTCACCACAACAAGCCTACTGGTACCCTTGGTTATTGCGCTTCGAATCGCATAGCTAATCAGTGGATTTCCCAAAAAGGGAAAGAGCGCTTTGTCTGTATGAAACGGCCAAAAACGCTTCCCCACACCACCAGCAAGCACCACTAAAACATGCTCTCTTTTCATACCTGTTCCTCCTTTGTCCGTACGATATTTGCGCCAAGTTTCTGAAGTCTTCCTTCTATATTTTCATATCCTCTGTCAACTTGTTCAACACCATGAATGTAGCTTTCTCCTTTGGCAACAAGCGCAGCAAGAATGAGAGTGGCCCCTGCGCGCAAATCATGTATTTCCAAGACAGCATTATGGAGTTTTGATGGACCGGTAATTTTAATACCTTGATGATACCCACTGACTCGATCTCCCCAATTAAAATTATAGAATTTCTCGGGATTATCCACGGGTGGGTCAAAAAATTCTATCTGCGCTCCCATCTTTTTAAGCTCAGAAACGTAAGAAAATCTGCTCTCAAATACCGTTTCGTGAATCGTAGAAATTCCGTGTGCTTGCGTCATAAATACCGCCCATGGCGCCTGCCAATCGGTCATAAAACCTGGATGTGGTTTTGTCATAATATCCGTCGCCCTTGGAGTCCCACTGATGGCGTACCGAGTAGTCTGATCGTCTATAGCAGTACATACACCACCCACATCGGTAAATTTCTTTATAAATGCCGACAGATACTGCCGCTGCGAGTTTTTTACGACAACGCTTCCCCCGGTAATTGCACCTGCAAGTGCGAACGTCACTTCTTCATTGCGATCCGGCTTCACTGTATATTCAACTCCATGCAAATGGGTAACTCCGTGAATAATAATCTCTCTAGGTTTCGTACGTTTAATATCCGCTCCCATAGTGTTTAGGAGTGTAATTAACTCATCTATTTCTATTTCCTCAGCTGCATTACCAAGAATAGTCGTTCCCCGAGCAAGCACAGATGCAAGAATGAGCGTTTCGGTCCCTGTGTGGGTATTTTTAGGAAATGAGACCACTGCACCTTTTAGAGCAGACGCATGTGCGTGAAAATACCCATCTTCTGAATGATACGTTATCGTTGCACCCATTTTGGTCAACGCATCGATATGACGATCAATGGGGCGAGCACCAAGACGGCATCCTCCTGGATTGGGAATTTTCGCCTCCTTAAACCTAGCCAACATCGGACCCAACACCATCGATGACGTACGTAGCCTTGCTCCTACTTCCAGAGGCACTGTCGTATTTTTTATCGTTCCGTTTTTTATATGTAATGTGTGACCGTCCAACGTATATGAAACGCCCAAACTCTGAAGCACATCGAGCATGTAAAAAACATCACGAAGGAGAGGTATATTATGGATAATAAGCTCTTCATCGGTAAGAAGCGACGCAACGAGTACTTTCAACGCAACATTTTTGGCACCACCGACCGCAATGGTGCCAGAAAGGGGTACGCCGCCGGTCACAATAAATTTATCCATGAATTAAAATTCTCCCACGCGGATAATTTCCTCTTTCAATTCTATGCCGAATTGATGTTTTACGCGTTCTCTCGCTCTTTCTATTAATTGTATCACATCAGAAGCAGTCGCATGACCGTTATTTATAATAAAATTGGCGTGGATTGGTGAAATTTGTGCATCTCCTATGGTTTCGCCCTTTAGCCCTGCGTGGTCTACAAGAAAACCTGCTGAAGTGGTGTACTCGGGTGTTGCCAGCGTAAGCGCTTGTGCTTTGGAAATATTTCGAAACGTGCACCCTGCAGACTTTACCCCTTGAGGCTGACTCTGCCTACGATAGGCAATACTCTCATTTGCCACCTGCCAAAGATGTTCTTTATTGTCTGCCACAAACGCAAACGTCACACGCATCACGATGTCCCTTGTTTTTTGGATGACACTGGTATCATAGGCAAATTGAAAATATGATCTTGGAACAACCTTCCGTTCATCTTTAGAGGACAGAATCTCTGCTTGATACACCACATCCCCCACATAGCCTTCAGGATGTGTCCACTTTGAATTCATGTATACTGCACCTCCCACAGAACCAGGCAAACCCAAATGCATCTCAATACCCGCCAGTCCTTCTTCAATAGTAAATCGCACGAGTTTATTAAAAAACACTCCGGAATCTGCCTCAACGTAGATAAATCCATGAGTCGATCCGCCGCTCATCCTGCCTTTCATGCCTCGCATGCGAATGACGCTGGTGCTATTTTTTATTACCAGTCCACGGATACCTTTATCACCAATAAGGATATTCGTACCGCTACCAAGCAAAAACAGGGGAATTCCCAGCGAATGGGCTCCTTTTACCGCCGTCACGAGTTGTTCTGTCGTTTTTGCATCAAAGAAAAAGTCAGCAGGTCCTCCAATTTTAAGCGTCGTATAGCTAGCAAGGGGCTCCTGTTCTTTTATCTCTTCACCAATGAGTAATTTTAATTTCTGATACATTGATTCCATAGTGGTTTTCTCATTGTAGTTCTTTATAAATGTCGCGTCCCCAAGTGTATATATTCCCTGCTCCCATAAATATCACGATATCAGATTTGTTCAGCTGCTTTTTACAATGAGAGAGTACATCAGGATATGATGGTGCATAAAACACGTGGTCATGATACTTCATTATTTCGCGAGAAAGCGTCATGCCGTCAATACCTAATGTATCAGTTTCCCGAGCAGAAGGATAAATGTCCGTGGTGACAACGATGTCAGCGTCTGAAAAAGATTGAGCAAACTCCAAAAGGAGTACTTTTGTACGGGAATACGTATGCGGTTGAAATATCGCAACGATGCGGTGCTTGGGATACCACGCACGCGCCGCAGAAAGCGTTGCCTGTATCTCTTTGGGATGATGAGCATAATCATCATAGTAAATAACCCGATGTGCCTCACCAATTTTTTCAAACCTTCGTTTCGTGCCGGTAAATCGAAGGAGCCCGTGCGCAATATCATCCCATGATATCCCAAGGCATTGGCATGCTACCGCCGCTGCTGCTGCGTTATACGCATTATGTCTTCCGGGGATCCGTAGTTGAAACGCCCGTATAACCCAATCTCCATGATGAAGGGTAAATTGGGTTCTCTCTTTCGAAAATTGCACGTCCGATATTCGATAATCCGCATTTGCCGAAAAACCGTAGGTAATGATGTGCGCGCGCGTCTTCTTGGAGCGCAATGGGACGCTTGCCGGGTCATCGGCATTAACAATAGTTACCGCCACGCCCTGCTGCTGATTTTGTAAAGCAAGAAATGCCTTTTGTACGTCCGCAAGCGATCGGTAGGCGTCTGGATGATCAAAATCGATATTCGTAACAACTAAGATATTTGGATTCTGCCACAAAAAACGGGGAGTCCGATCGTGAGTTGGATCAGTGATATATTCATCTGCTTCTGCAACAAAATATTCCCCGTTTCCCGCATGACCCGGCAGTCCTAATCCTCCTATCTCGCCACATCCAATTGCGTACGAAGGGTCTTCACCAGACACCATAAGGACAGTTGCAATCATCGCACTCGTCGTCGTCTTCCCATGGCTTCCCCCAATGGAAATCTGTTTTTTATCTCTCATTGCCATCCCCAGGGCTTTCCCATGTGCAAAAACCGATATCCCCAAATGTATCGCGGTCTTTACTTCAATATTATCAACACCTCCATGTGCTCCAGTATAAATAACTACATCTGGTCTTGAATTATCCGATAAATGATCAGCATAAAATCCTACAAAAGGATGAATATCCGCGCGACGTAGCACGTCATCCGTCGGAAACCTTTCTTCAACATCAGACCCCGTCACAACAATCCCTTTTTCTTTTGCCCACACAGCGAGCGCCGACATTGCAACACCTTTTATCCCAACGAAATGCGCCTTTTTGATACGAGAGAAATCTCCCTTGTTGTCAATGGTATTCATAGTTATGTTCCGCAAAAAGCCACCAATCCTATCATTTCTCCGAATGTTGCTTTAGTATCCCGTCGATATGAATAAAAATCGGCCCGCTGACACGAAGTGCATAAAGTGGACACATCGATATGATCCGCACGAATACCAACGGACAAAAGTTGTCGATAGTTTACGTAGCCAATATCAAGGTGCCATAGATGATTATCGTTATACGCAATCTTTTTATCATTTCCATACGCATTCAGAAACATCTGCGCGCGATCCCGAGGCACATCATAGCAACACATGCCAATATGTGGGCCAATCGATACAGAGATATCCTCTGTGTGTGCTCCAAGCTTTTCCATCGCTCTTACCGTATTTGTGGCAATACCTGCAAACGTACCGCGCCAGCCCGCATGTGCCACCCCGGAAATACGTGATTTTGGGTCTACAAAAAGGAGCGGAACGCAATCTGCTATCCTCACTGCTATTGCTATTTTCTCCCTTCTATCAGAAACAGGAGATTGAGATAGCACGAGCCCATCGGCTATGGCGATTGCATGGTCTTTCAGAGAATCAAGCGTTACCACCCTACTTCCATGAACCTGTTTCGGCAGAATTAAGGAGTAGTCTGAAAGCCCACACACGCGCAAAAAATATTCACGCTTTTTCTTATTTCTCATATCGCCCAACATTTTTGTACTATATGCGTGGACAAAACCAGGGTGCATATCCAAAAGTGGAGAACAATAAATACCATCGTGTTGTTTTATCGCCATAATGAGCACGCACAAGTCTATATATGTATGTTCTTGAGCAGTTTTTTTACCGCTTCCTGATCACTCCAAGGATATTCCTTTTTCCCTCGGCATAAACTCCGTTCGTGACCCTTTCCTGTAATAATGACGAGATCTCCAGTTCTTGCCAAAGATAAAGCACACGTAATCGCTTCGCCGCGTTTTGCGAAGCGGTACACCGGAACAGTACTCATTATGCCGGCTTGTATCTGATCCATAATTTTCTCAACATCTTCAGTCCGGTAATCTTCTTCGGTCAAAACAATAATGTCTGCGTACTTACTCGATGCTTCTCCCATCATGGGCCGTTTGGTGAAATCGCGTAAACCTGCGCTGCCAAAAACATGAATGACACGCTTTTTTGTCATCGACCGAGCCGATTTTAACGCCCGATCGATAGCGTTCGGCGTATGAGCAAAATCAACAATAACGCCAAATGGAGTGGTAGTTATAACTTCCATACGACCGGTTACTCCGCTAAAATGAGAAATGGTGTTCATCATTATCTTCTTCGGTACACCCAAGACCGAGCATACCGCTATAGCCGCTAGGCAATTATATCGGTTAAATTCACCAAGAAGTTTTGTCGTAAAAGGAAATGTTAGAGGGGTGATTATTGCATCTCGATGTATCCCATAGGTCACAAGCCGTTTCTGCCGAAGCAATGGAGCCGCTCGATTATAAAATTCCGGCTCATCACGATTAATCACCACAATATTTGCACGAGTAAGAAGTGATAATTTCGTTTTTACATAGTTGTCGAATGTTTTGTGCCAGTCAAGGTGCTCGTGTGTAACATTCGTAATGACGCCGATACGAAAGGGGATACCAAAAACACGATGCTGGGACAGACCATGTGACGTTACTTCAAGAACTACATGTGTATCACCATGATTAAGCGCTTCTCGAAGATACCGTTGTATCCAGTACGCATTGGGGGTAGTCACATGAAAACCCGTATCATACGATTTTCCCGCTATCACTGCATGCACCGAGGAAATCATAGATACCTTATACCCTGCGGCTTTTAGTATTTCGTAAATAAGTGTCGTCGTGGTCGTCTTCCCGTCTGTTCCTGTTACTCCAATAACGATGAGTTTACGCCCGGGAAACCTAAATCGGATTACGGAAATAATGGCAACAAGCAGATGATAGAGCCCTTTTATGCTTCTCAGCATACTCTCAATTATAGCATCTATGCGTATTTTTACCGAATCTCAGAGAAATTTATCCTATAGTGATAATCTACTGAGGAGGAAGACCATAGTACAGGAAAATATCTCTCGCAATGGTGAAAAATAATGGTGCCGCAGTTTCCGAACCCCACTGAGACGTTGAAGGCTCACGAAACGTCACTAGCATGGCAAATCGAGGATTATCCGCGGGCGCAAATCCGATAAACGATGTAATCGTCTTTTTGTCATCATAGTGACCAGAAACCGGTATCTGGGCAGTTCCCGTCTTCCCGGCAATTCTGTAACCCTTAGGCTTTGCCCATTGCGCCTCACCTTTATCCACTGCATTTATCATCATTTCGGTCATGATGTCAGCGGTTTCTCTGCTAATTACCTGCCCAACCTTTTTCGGTTTTATCTCAACCGTTTTACCTCTGGCGTCGCGGATTGCCTTTACCACGTGAGGCTCGAGGAGAATTCCGTCATTCGCAATAGCAGCTACCGCCCGTACCATCTGGAGCGGAGTTACGGCAATTCCCTGGCCAAATGAAACGGTTGCTAAATCGATATCGTGCCAATCTTTATCGGGTCGCAGTTCCGGCGACGTCTCTTCTTCTAAATCCACATTTGTTGACTGTCCGAAACCAAAATTCTTTATATACTGCAGAAGCTTATCTTTCCCGAGTTGTTTTTCAACGAACACCATGCCGACGTTGGATGAATGCTCTAGAACCTCCGTCATCGTCTGCATCCCATGGTATTGATTGTTCCAAGTTCGAATTGTATATTCCCCCACCTGTACCGGACCCGTCTCTTCCATTTTTGTGTCAGGGGTAATTATTTTTTCGTTTAATCCGGCACTCATGACAATCGTTTTGAATGTTGATCCCGGCTCGTAGCTACTCGCATCAATAGGATTTTTATATACAGACTTATCAAAACCTGCATATGAGCCAGGGTCATACGACGGATAGGAAGCCATCGCCAAAATCCCTCCGGTTTTTGGATCCATCACAACCACCGATCCCTCTTTTGCACCATATTTGCCAATACCCTCCAAAAGTCTCTTTTCAACGATATTTTGGATCGTCCTGTCAAGCCACAAAACCAACGAACGACCAAGCTCTGGTTCAATGCGTTTTGCCTCACCAATAACTATCGGTGCACCCCGAATATCCTTCTCCACCTGTATCCGCCCATCCACCCCCTTTAACTCCCTATCGTAATACCCCTCAAGACCAAAATATCCTTTGTCATTACCATTCTGATCTGATCCGACAAATCCCAAAAGATGAGCAGCCATCGAGGCCTCAGGATAATACCTCTTTGTTTCATTCTCAAATCCTAAACCAGGTAATTTGAGCGTGGACAACGTATCATACTTCTGTCCATCGATTTTATGAGCAAGAGGCACCCAAAGACGGCCTGAATCACTGAGTTCATTTTTTAATGTCGTTTCATCCAACGATACTATGGGGGCGATGAGTTTAACAAATATATTGACATCTTTTATATCTTTTGGCTGCGCATATACCAAATGACTTACACTGTTCATCGCAAGCGGACTTTCGTCGGAAGCAAGTATGCTTCCACGCGTCGCGGGCAGGGTAAACTCAAGGTAATACTGCGCCGCAGCCTGAACACGAAGGGAATCTCCAGCAATAATTTGCCAATAAAAAAGCCGTATAATGATAAAAAAGAACAGTACAAAAAATAGTGCAAAAACAGCAAGTATTCTCCACATACCTAAGCTCACTGGGGACGATTAAGCGCAACCGGCAGTTGTTCAGATCCCACCGTGAGGTAACGCGCTTTGGATTGGTCGACAAATCCCATCACTGTCGCCTTCTCGGTAATTGTCAAAAGGGATGAAGCCGATGCTACTTCTTGATGTAATATTTCATTTTCTTGGGTAAGCGCCTCAATTGTGGAATCTATCTGGCTTACTTCCCTCCCAGACCCGACGAGTTGGTTCGTCATGACTATTTCTATGACTATGAGCATAGCAACGATGAAGGGGATACTTCGGAGACAATTTCGAATAATTGGTTGTATCATATTTTTTCGGCGATACGCAGCTTTGCACTTCTCGCTCTCGGATTGCACATACACTCATCTCGCTCTGCCTTCATCGGTTTACTGGTAATTACCCTCCACGAACCAGATTTCATAAAATTCTTCACCAGTCGATCCTCAAGCGAGTGAAAACTTATCACCACTAATCGCCCCTCGCGTGATAATATCTTTTGAGCACCTTCAATTCCATCTCGTAGAGATCCAAGCTCATCGTTTACGTAAATCCTCAATGCTTGAAAAACACGAGATAGTACCGCTTCATCATCATTTTGACGATGAAGTACCTCTCGTATAATCATCCGCAGGTCATAAGCCGTACGAATGGGTTTTATCGAACGGGCGCGGACAATAGCGTGAGCAATTGGCCGAGCCAGCTCTTCTTCACCATATTTTGCCAAAACTTCATATAACTCCTTCTCACTTACACGCGCGATATAGACCCAAGCCGGCTCGCCTTCCTCTTGATTAAGACGCAAATCAAGTGGCGCTTCTTCAAATCGATAGCTAAAACCTCTTTGGGGGGTGTCCAGCTGATGACTTGATACCCCAAGATCAAATAGTATCCCCCAAACATCCTCAAAGCCATGATTCTTGGCAAACTTCTCAATATCCCTAAAATTTCCTTGAGCCAATATCCAACCGTATGGTTTTTGCGCGAATCCATGTCGTACCAATTCCCTTGATGCCTCGTCAATTGCCTCTTTATCCCTATCTATGCCAAGCAATAGTCCTCCTTGCTTTACTATCTCCACGGCATGGCCACCGCCACCAACAGTCGCATCTATGTATCGCTTCCCTCTCTTAACCGATAATCCTTGAATTGCTTCCCTCAGCAGGACTGATGTGTGGTAAGTACTCATGGCGTCTTGTGCTCACGTGCATATGCTTCCCATTTTCGCGTGTCCCAAATTTCAAAATGATCACCAGCTCCGATCACCATGACACTTCGCACGATTGACGCATACTCCTTGAGTAGGGCAGGCAAAAGAATACGACCAAGCTTATCCACTTCCACTTTTTCGGCTCCGGCAAACATGTATCGACGTATATCTCGTGCCCGTGCCTCTATAACCGGTGCCTCCAACTGTTTTGCTGCTTCTCGTTCCCAACTTATCCGATCAAAGCCAAATATACATGCATCAAAACCCCGAGAGAGTATTATTTCCCGCTCCTCTAACTCTTGCCGTATTTTTCTCGGTAGCGTGACGCGACCCCGATCGTCAAGCGCATGGTCGTATTCCCCAAGGAATAGTTTCATGAGCCAATCCTACCACTTCTTCCCACTAATATCCATAGTTACCCATTTTTCACGGTTTGTCAATACCTATTTCACGGCACCGGCCCGAGAAAGCGCACAAAGGAAGTAATTAACTAAGACGAAAAAAACGATCCAGAAGAAACCTTAGAATATATCTCATAAGTATATGAGAGACGTCATTCTGGCAAGCGATTCGCGAGAGCGCGTCCAGAATCCGT
>CAZOTW010000010.1:21005-30517 GCA_964582845.1 uncultured Gammaproteobacteria bacterium | reverse complement strand
GACCCATTTCACCCGAGGCGCCGGTAGCACCGGTCTCCCCGGTAGGACCTATCTCACCAGTAGCACCGGTAGAACCGGTGGCACCACTAGAACCCGTTGGCCCCTGAAAACCAGTGGCACCAGTGCCTCCCAACACCGACTCCGGCAGTGGCGTCACTGTGGGCATAGGAGAAGGCGTTGAAATTGGCGTGGGCGTCGGCGCAGCGGTAGGAAATACGCAGGTCACGAGTTGATTTGACTCGTTGATACAGATTCCTTTTTTCGCAGTCGGTAACGCCTCCAAACCCGTAAATGTGATCGTACCACTGGAAGTAATTCCCGTAGCTGCCTCAATGACTCCTGCGGAATTGACGATAAACGAGCTCCCTCCCACGGTTAGCCGTTGAGAGATACCCGCGGTATAGGCAGACAGTGCACCCGAAACGGGAGCATCTGCGAAGATACTTACACCGGTGTAAATTTCCAAAATTCCCCGCTCCACCTCGCTTGCCAACACCTGCCCCTGTTTGTTATCTATTCCTGTCGCCAAAAGCGCCTCATTCCCGGCAGTTTGTCGAATGCTCCGAAGCGTCGCGACATAGCGGCCCATTCCAAATGCACCAGCGCTTATTAATATAGATAATAATAAAAAAACTATAACGAACCCTACGCGAGATGCAAATGCGCGACGGGCAAATCTCGGCAGTACCACCCTGGGCAACACCACGGGGGCGACCCGAAGCGCAGGCAGCGCCGGCATCACGGGAAGAAGATTCCGCAGCCTCTTCTTCATGCGTGTAAAGATATGGGTGAAATTCTCCCGCCACGCTCGCTGTTTCTCGGCAAGCTCGCTAAACGGCTTTAGCCGGGTGGGTATTTGAATCTGCGGATTGACCCACCGCAAAAACTGCTTAAGGCTCGCGATGTAGCGCTTCATCGTCGACTCCGGGATGCCATTTCGGCTTAAATGTTCCCGGTAGCGGCTGATATGGTACGGTCGGATTTTCTCCGGAGAAAATCCCATGCTTTCCGCAGCCTCAAACCAACGGATGAAACGCGACATGTCAGCGACGTAATTGCGTATAGAACCTTTACTCAACCCTTGCGACCCTAAAAAATCGATATACGCTTTCAGCGGAGTATCACCCGATAGTAAATCTGAAGAGGACTCTCCTTCCAACCCAGTCATTTTCGCAGTCTCAAGCGGAGCCGGAGGAGTAATGGCGAGAATGTTTCCATGGGGATCAACCCATTTTTGAAATTGTTTCAGACTTGCTAGATGTCTGCGGGCGGTGCTTGCGGGAACACCGTCTTTCACGAGTTGCTCCCGATATTGATCTATGTGATACGTGCGAAGTTTCTCTGGGGAAAATGCCTCACCTACTGTCGTTTCAAACCAACGGATAAAGCGGGATAAGTCTGCCGTGTAGTTGCGGATGGAACCCCTACTCAATCCCTGAGTAAGAAGATAATTTGTGTAGTCTTCGGGCAAGCTATTCACAGCGTGTTCAAAGTGTTGGTGGATTATTATGTAACACGTTGAAATACCAATCTGTTACATAAATATTCCACACACATCATAACACTAGTTTTTGGATTTTCCGGGAAGCGAGGTTACTACTAGTAATAAGGGGAAAGATCAATAATTATAATAAGCGCGTAAAATAAAGATCATTAAGATTTTTATTATAATTTGTGGTTTTCACGGAAAACAAAAATAGACTCTTGACAAATTTTCACATTCGTCGATTTTCTGAAATTTCTATTGTTTGTCAGAAAATTTTATTCCCTTTTTCACATAAATTTTTTCTTCGGCGATGAGTATGTGAAATTATTTTCATCCCCTTTTTAGGGAAATATATTTCACATATTCATACCATTCCTCAAAACGATTCATTCTGTCGATTTTGCAAACCCAAAATATTTATTTATAAGATAACTCCTATACCCTATAGCTCACACGGGGCATTAGGCTGCCCTTTTTTAGCATCCGTCGCAACAAATCACCCATGCTGCACCTTCAAATTTTTGAGGAGCTCACTAAATGACGTACAACGGCTCATATTCAAAAAAGTATCCTTAGTATCGTTTCGTTCATCTCACTTAGTAAACAACACCTACGTTGCAAATTTTGATATATACAAAAAAGATTGAGATATAAATCATCAGGAATTGCGCCTACATCCTCCGCATGGGTTTTTGGGTAAAATCCAACCGACAATTATCCTTCAGGAAAGACTTTTCACGAAAAGTCCGGAGGTCAAAAAACGATAAAGTATTTCATATTTTTTTATGGTGACATTATGGAATTGTCATCAACATTTTTTGATATTTCTCACACCATGGTATTTAAAAATGCCGAGTATTTTTTCAGACCTCAAAAATCATTTGAAAAAATATTTTATTATACTTTTTCTATAATGAATATCTTAATATAGTATTTTCTATTATTTTTCGACTACCGTGTCGCTCACCCTTCGTTCATCGTCATATCAGAAGAAATATTTTTTCAAGTAGCGCACCTATTAGATTGGCACAGTAACTATGCAATAATTGTACGTCAAAAAATATATCCTAATAATTTTTCATTTTTCAAAAATACCTAAAATATTGATTCAAATTCAATGACTAATAACCAATTGTATTTTTGTCGAAAGAATATAGTAATTAAATATTTTTTTGTGATTTTTCATGTTTCACCCACATATACTTCTTGCATCTTTCATATTTTGTCTAAGGGAATAAGCGCCGCCAAAATCTCTAGGAGAAAATCTCAGTAATCTAGAAAATATATATACCTATAGTTATTTTATAAGTATTTTAATTAGACAGAAACTTACTATGAGGACAACATTGTCGAATCATCGACATGTTTTAGATATTTGTGTAGACGAACACCTTATTTAAATGAGCGTAGATGAGCGAATGAGGAAATGTGTACTCTTTCTCTTCCCTACCAATACGAATTTTGATGGGGTGATTCTCTACAATCGATACGAAATTCGTATGGAGTGGCAATATGTCAAATGGCCCCTGCGTATTGATGGATGACACTGAATCTGCATCCCCTTCCCAGAGCATCTTTTCAGGCGTATTTATGCGTACATGAAGCTTCCCTGCCATACCCTATCCTTTACTCCCTATACCCAGATTAGACCTATTCTAGGTCATTGTAAAGGCTCACGTTTTTTAGCCATATCCTAGAACATATATACGCTATTTTTGCCTTGAGGCTGTTTTAGCCTCAAAATAATTATAGGAATCGTCAATTACTATATGATACTTATTATGAGTCATAATGACGTACTGACCATTTCTTCTCTATAGGATATCTAGCCTTAAATATTCCCATAATATTTACTATATACCTTTTTAACTACTATGTACACAATTTTACCTACTACGGGCTGCTTCACGCTTATTTCTTACAATTAACAGAGAGCTTAGAGTGCTTAGAAGCTATCTCATTTATCGTCACTCTGGCTTGTCCAGAGTCCCTTAATAAAAACAAAAACAGATTCTGGACGCGCTCTACGAATCGCTTGCCAGAATGACGTCTCTAAATATATTTATGAGATGTATTCTATAAAGTGTAGAGGGCTTAGAATTTATGTTTTCGGGGCCTTTGAGGAACCGGCAGGCGCTTGGGGAGAAGATGCCGGTACCGTTGGTGGTACAGCTGGTTGCGGAGCAACCGGAACCGTCTTTGCTTGTTGGGCTAAATCTGGCTTCGGCGGCGGTCTTCCCGCTTGAGCTCCTTGAGGCTGCGAAGACCCGACAGCGGCCGGCGGCGGCGCCTGTGCTGGTGGTGCGGCAGAACCATTTCCTGGCACCGTCGGCGGCAGACCGTTCATTAATTTTCCGTCCTCAAGGCTCCCGATATACATAAATTTCTCTGCCGGCACCTGATCTAATTTACCGGAAATGATCGCTGCTACATCCCGCACGGTCGTCATACGCGCAACCTGCACACCGCTTTTCCCGGTCTGTGCCTCTGTGGTAAAAAATGGTTGCGTGAGATAGTTAATGAGTTTTCTGGCACGCTGATAGATCAGCTGATCATATGGCGAAAGCTCGGCTTCACCCACAATAGCCACAATACGGCTTAAACGCTGATGAGTATTTAATAGTTCCAAAGCACGGGTAGCCCCATCATAATGCTCGTCGCTCACAATACGCTTGTTCAAGGTACTTGAGCTTGATGCGAGGGCATCAATCGGCGGATAAAAACCACGCGACGCGCGATCGCGAGACAAAATAACCTGCGCGTCAAGGTGGGACAAAATTGCCGATACGCCCACATCAGAAAGCTCGTCAGCGGGCACGTAAACCGTTTGAACGGATGTGACTCCCCCTGTGGTAGTAGAGACCAGTCTGTTTTCAAAGTTGGAAATCTCGGTTTCCAACGTCGCCTGATACCCTAATTCTGAAGGGATAGACCCAAGAACGGCTGACACCTCCGCTCCGGCTTGAATAAAGCGATAGACATTGTCGGCGAAAAACAGAACATCTTTTTTCTCCGTATCACGAAAGTATTCGGCCAAAGACGAAGCCGCCCACGCCACACGAAAACGGATGATGGCATTTTCATTCATTTGGCCAAAAATAAGCGCAACGCGATCAATGACCTTGGATGCCTCCAGCGCTTTCATCAGTTCGTGGCCCTCACGGATGCGCTCGCCGATACCGGCGAATATGGAAACCCCTTTATGTTTGTACGTAATGTTATGAAGAAGTTCGGTCATCAGCACGGTTTTACCGACACCAGCGCCGCCGACAAATCCGAAGCGTCCGCCTTTGACGAATGGGGTTAAAAAGTCGATTTGTTTAATACCCGATTCCACAATTTCTTGGGACGTGATAACGTCGATGGACGTACTGGTGTCGTGGTAAATAGATTTCATTTCTGGTTTCTCGATGCCTCCTTTGTTGTCCACTGGAAAACCAAAAAGATTAAACACTCTCCCCAATACCTTTGTTCCCACCGGAATAACCAAAGGCTTTCCTGTCGAGATAATTGGCATATTGCGGTAGAGGTAACTTCGTTTCGTTAAAGACAAACAGAAAAGTGAGTTATCCTCTCCATATGCGTACACTTCCATGCGGATTTTATCGTTCTCCGGACTGGTCAACACGTCAAAAAACTTCGGTAACCCGTTGACATCGTCATACTCTACTTCGACAATCTGCCCTTGAACTCCGCGCACGCGGCCATGAAAGTTTTTATACGCATCTGGGGCAACGTTTTCGCTCGTCGTATCCTTCTGAATTGATTCTTCCTTCTTTTGTTCCATATGGTACTATTTCCTCTTATTCTTCCACTTTCCCATGCCGGCGAATGTTTCCAGGAGCCGTGCATTAGAAATGGACAATTGGATCTTCCGTAATTGCATTTTCGTCTGTTTGATAAGCGCCGCACTTCGTTCCTCCGCCGCGCTCATTGTGAGTAACCGCGCGGATGTACGGGATAAACTTGCTTCAAGAAGCACATGCATGATCAGTAAATGGCGCACCTGCTGCCGGAAAAACTCCAAAATCTTGTCATATTCAGGCTCAAAAAGGATATGAATCTCCTCTTCCAATGGTTGATCCTTGGGATTGATGGCTTGCGTGATATCTATAACACCCACTATCTGGTTTATGAGCGAGACAAATTTGGGAAAATAGACAAGCACCTGATCGTAAGGCGTAGTTTTTTCCAAAAACACCCGCACTTCATCGATGTTCGGGTTGTCTTTCTCAAATTGCATTTTTTCATACGGGTGTGGATACGTCTGTGACCTCATGTATTCGATGCCCGTCAGACCTACCACCATAATGTCGGTTTTCACTTTTGCAGTTTCCTCCAAAAATCCGTGCATGATGTTGATGTTTAGATTTCCATAAAACCGTTGATTGCTCGTCATCGCTACCGACAACATCTTAGGTTCGATTGGCTTCTTCTTTTCATCCAATCTTAATCTGTCGGCGCTCACGCGGACAAGATGATACACATGACTAATTTCGTCGTAAAACTGCCGATTGGTCTCAAATTTCCCCTTGATCTTCTGCAAACCAGAAGCCGATGCTTCCGTGAATGCTGAAGAAATGAGACTTAACGTAATCGCATCTTCTAACTGGACTTTAAGGTCTGAGACTGTTGGCATACCTCCTCCATGGGCTTTAACACCTTTTTTAATTCTTCAATAAGGCTATCCAATTTTGCTTCTTTGCTTTTAATATACTCTGCAAGCGGCTTGTAGCTGGCATGTGTATTGAACGTATCGATGATTTTTGCTTTATCGCTTCTCGTTGCATCCACGTCTCGCTTATCAAAAAATCCCGTGAATACTAACGACAAATACATAATTTGCGTCTCAGCAGAAAGAGACGTCATCGGTTCCTGTTTGAGCAGTTCCTCGACGACTTTGCCGCGTTTAATTTTCAGCTGCGTTTCTACGGAAAGCTCGCTTCCGAACCTACCGTACCGCTCAAGCTCATGATATTCCGCAAGAAGCGACCGAACGCGATCAGAAAGGACTTTATGGATAAATGTTTGCGTCTGCCGGCCCACGCGGGTAACTGACCGATCCACTTCAATTGCCGGATAGACACCCTGCGCACGCAAATTCGCAGAAAATAGTATGTGACCATCGGTCATACTCATGACATTGGTAGGGATAAGGTTGGTAAAGTTTTCAATGTATGTCTCAATAACCGGCAAAAGCGTAATAGAGCCATTTGCGAAATGATCGTTAAAATTACCCGCACGTTCCACTTGTCCGCTGTGTTGGTAAAAAATATCCGCCGGATACGATTCACGCCCTGGGATACGGCCCGCCAAGAGCGAAATCTCACGAGCGTACTTGGCGTGGGTTGCCAAATCGTCAAGGATAAGAAGGACATGTTCGCCTTTATTGCGATGATACTCGGCAAGCGCACACCCGATCGCTGGCGCAATCATGATCATGGGCGCCGATTCGCTGGATGTTGCCGCAACAATGATGGTGTAGCTATCGGCGCCAACTTTTTTAATATCCTCCGCCATACGTTTCACCTCAATTTCGCTTCTGCCGATTGCGGTATATATACAGACGCGATGTTGGGTCTTTTGGCTTAAAATAACATCAAGAAAAAACTCCTCTTTCCCCGAGCGGGGCTCACACATAATCAGCTCCCGTTGACCTTTCCCAACAGGAATAAGCGTATCCACAACCGTAATACCGGTATAAAACTGTTGGGTAACGAGCTCCCGGCCGTCGATTCCCGGTGCCGTGAGATCCAAATCAATTGCCTGGCCGCCCGGCGGCAACCCCGCTTTCCCGTCAAGCGGTTTCCCCAACGGATTTATTGCTCGTCCATACAAATTGACATGAAGCGGCAGATGAAGCCCGACGTCGCTCAATTCAAAATAATCCCCGGGCTTTGGCCGCTCGGTATCCAACATGTATGCCACGATATGATCTTTTTCCAGAGAGGAGACAAGTGCCCGTGAGCCGGTTTTGGTGACAATAATGTCGTACATCTTCACCGACGGCAACCCTTCCAAAATCACAATATAATCCTGGGTACTTATGACGTACCCTACTTCTTTTTCCCCATTAGGCGCGGGCGGAGGGGCGGGCGGGCTTTCATCCGCAGGCGGCACGACGGGAGGCGCCTTCGTTTTCACTTCTGGCGGTGGAGGAACCAAGGGATTTTGCGATTCTTTGGGTTGTTCAAGAGAAAATTTAGCTCGAGTGAGCGGCATAGTCGCTGAGCACCTTTCGTATCTCGTTCATTTTTAAACCCATCATATGGCGAAGTGAATAGTCATGGTAGATACCATTCCAAGCAAACGAACATCCGCCAAACGTCGATGGATCGACATGAATATCTACTAAAACATTTTTGTCTACATTGTCGCGAACCCATATCCCCAGCTTCATCATTTCTTTCCCGTCCGGAGTAAACGGCACATAGAGATTCATCGTCGGCAACTCCTTGGCTCGGGCCGCCATGTGGTCCAACACGTCATACGCTGTCTCTTTGGTGAATCCATTATAAAAGGATTCCCCCCAGGAAAGCATAATCTGTTGATCATCCTTGTCGACATTTTTCTCATTCAAAAAATCTTGAAGAGTCAGCGATTTTTCCGGAGCATAAAACCGCTGCTCCAGATACTCACGAAGCAACCGGAGCCTGCGGTGTAGATCCGCTTTGCTAAAGCTCGACGCTAAAATGATGATGAGAAGTGAGTTTTCATCCATTGGCTTTTTGTGTCGTAGCGCTAAACGCGCTTCCTCGTTTGGCTTCTTCTAATGCTTTATACATTAAATCGCTCTGATCTGCTAAACTCAATTTCTTTTGGAGCGTCACGCGCAGAACATCTTCCAAAATGTCCACAATTCGCTCATCGATCACTTTCATACGCTCCTGACGGTACACGGCAATTTCTTCTTTGGATTTGGCGAGCTCCTTCTCAAGCTCTGATCGAATGGCAGCCTCAACATACTGCGAAAGCATCGTAAATAAACGCTCCGTGTTCTCGATCATCTCCTGCGATTTATCCTCGACGATCTTCTGGTTTTTGGCGATATGATCGTTGATCATTTTTTCTGCGGTACGGGCAAATCCCGTATACGTCGATTCCGCGTAATTTGCACTGTGTTCAAGTTGATCTTCCAGTGCTTTCTCTATAGTCTGAAGGTGAGTTTGAAATTGGTTTGCCAGTTCGTTGCTGTCAACTTTTTCATGCGAAAGAAGTTGAATTCCCTTGAGCTCTGCAGAAACTAAAATTTTATTGGCCTGCTGAATCGCTCGTTGGATCGTATTTTCCGTTTTGATGCGACTATCGCGCAGAAGTTCATCCGGTGTCATGGTTTTTCGGCGAATCCGAAGCACAAACCACAGCACCGCCATTTGAGAAACCACCAGAATGCCCACCATGACGGCCAAAATCTCCAATATCGTGGTAGTATCCATACCCTCCATACTTCTATCTTACGCAGATAACCAAATGAATGTCCAGACGAGGAAGACTTTTTCTCGTGTCATCCCGCCCGCGGTCCTACCACCACCAATCTTATCGCAATCGCTCGGGAACATATGGTGAAAGACCCGCTCGGTGTGCTTCTGCGGTGAATTCTAACGTTAATTCCCATCCTCGCTAAATGCGCGTTTGCGATAGAGACATTCACATACTATTTCTTGCGCAAACGCGCAGGTTGTCTTTCACATATATTCCCTTCGCGCTTACGGTTTTTCTGTATGCGGGTGCCGCGGGCAGAGGCTATATTGACTCAGGCGTAGCGCGGTTTTTTGTAAGAGGAAGGCGCGGGGAGGCATGCCGTTTCGAAGCATCGTCATGGCCTTGGCTAATGAAACCCCATGGAGAGATATCGATTTGGACCTTGACGATGCAAGAATCACGGCGTGCCGACCTAAGCGCCGTGAGATAGGACCCGCGATGAAGGGTTTTGAAAATCGGATTCCCGATCCCGCCGTGGTGCGGGTCGGGAATGACAAATCCACTACAAACTTATTATCACCAAGCTCAATATGACACCGGCGAT
>CAZOTW010000010.1:14557-20995 GCA_964582845.1 uncultured Gammaproteobacteria bacterium | reverse complement strand
TACGAAAACACGCAGACTGAGATCACAATGATAGATGATTATGGAGACAATGAGGAGAATGACATTGAGCATAATCATCGCCTGAATCGACCCCTTTGCCAAGGGATTTCTCCCAATGGCTTCAATACCCTTCGTGATGTTGCGACCAAACGTCCGGTAGCTCACGTAGATGATGACTATCGCGATGAGCACGGCTAAGATATAGCGGATAATCCGTTCAGCTTGTTTGGACGTGCTAATGTTAAACATGATGGCCGTTGCCAGTTGCTTGAGCGTCCCTAATATTCCTCCTGCAGCCTTCGTAAGAACCGGCGAAGCCGGGCCGATGCCCACCGTCACTTTGACTTTTCCCATGGGATATTTCTTGTCTTGATACGTGGCGCTATCCGTGGCATTTTTCCCGTCAAAATTCCCAAGAGCCACTCCTAACATGTACCCCGCGACCCCTTCTGCCTTCTGCCCTTTCCCGGCAATCGGCGAACCAGTCACAAAATCTCCGATGGTAATCGGCCCGTTGAGCGTCGTCACATTGACGAAAACGTCACCTTGTCGAGTCACCGGTAAGGTGGGAAGTGTTCGGTAGACCATCATGGAATCCGAAGCCAACACTCCATACATGAGCGGATCGGACACTACCTTCGTCCGCACGAGCGATCCGGTTTTAATATCAAGAGTCACTATATCGCCGTTTACTGCATCTTTGTCACCGATGGTAAGCGTCCGGGCGATAATAAATTGGACCTGAGCGTTTGCTGGTTTGGCTATTGGCAACAATAGGAAGATAAAAAGTCCGACCAGAAACCCTCCCCGCGCGAGGAAGCCAAGAACAGACGGACGAGAATAGTTCATAGGAAAACTATAATCAGTATAGCACCTGCGAGTTTCGCGATATTGCGGGTCCTGCCACCCACCAATTCTATCGCAATCGCTCGGGAACACATGTTGAAAGACACGCTCGGCGTATGGCTTCTGTAATTGTGTGAGATGTTCCCATTCCTCACTAAATGAGCGTTTGCATATTCAATACTCTATTCAGCGACTTGTGCAAACGCTCAAGTTGTCTTTCAAATGGTTCCCTTCGCGCTTGCTCTCGTGCGGGTGACAGGAGCGGCAGAATCCGCGATTCGATACGTGAACTAACAGCGCGGGGAGGTATACCGTTTCGCAGCATCGTCACGGCCTTGGCACAGGAGACCTGCTGGAGAGATAACGGTCTGGACCTTGACGATGCAAGAATCACGGTATACCGACCTAAGCGCTGCTGGGAATAACGCGCAGTTGACAGGACCCGCAATTGAAGATTATGAAATGAATTTTACATCTGCTCGAGGACGTCTATCCCAAGGAGATACAATCCGTTTTTGAGGACTTGCGCCGTTGCTGCGGTCAAGGCCAACCGAAAATCATTCCCCATGATCGTGTGTTTGGTATAAAAAACGTTGAACTGCTGCGCTAAATGGAAAAGATAGGTGCACACCGTGTTGGGCGTAAAATTGGCAGCGGCATCGGAAACCACGAAAGGAAACTGCATGATCAACCGCATCACCAAGCGCTCTTCTGGATTCAAGGGTGAAGGGTGAAGGATGAAGGGTGAAGCAAACCCCCCTGCTTTCCGTAGCACGCTTTTACACCGTGCGTAGGTATACTGCAAGTATGGTCCGGAGTCACCGTCGAAGGCAACTGATGCATCTAAATCAAACGCAATGTCACTCGTAGCCCCGACTTTCAACATCGAATATTTCACTGCCCCAATTGCTGCAATCTCGGCGATCTGATCGCGTTGTTCTTGAGTGTACGAAACGGTATTTTTATCGAGAATGGCGTAAATTTTTTCTTTCGCCAGGTCGATAAGTTGATTGGCAGTAATGACATTGCCTGTACGTGAAGACATCTTGCCTGTTTTTAGATTGACCATGCCAAACGGCATGTGCCGCGTTTTAGCCGCAAGATCCGGGTTTATTTTTTGGAGGGCCGCGAGCATGACGGAAAAATACGGGTACTGTTCGTTACCGGTCATGATGATCGAAAGGTCATAGGGGTATTCGGAATATTTCAATGGTGCTAATGCTAAATCTTTGGCTTCGTAGGTCGCATACTTTTCCTTCGATACGAATACACGCGTATGAAGTCCTACGTTCTCACCGCGAAAAATGATCGCTCCGTCGCTTTCTTCAAATACACCATCCTTCACATGATCCATAACCAATTGCATGCCGATCGGGGCCACTTCGGACTCAAAATAAAACCGGGTAAATTTGGTCCCTAAACGGGCATAGATTGTGTCAAAGTAGTCAAGACTCCACTGTCTCCCCTGTTTCCACAAATCAACCACTGTAGGGTCTTGTACGTAGACTTTTTTATTTACATCGATGATTTCCTGTTTCGCATGCTCATCTTCTTCAAATGCCTTGGCCCCGGCCGCATATGCCTGACCCAAAAGCTGTGCTTTCTCTTTTGGCGTCTGAATATTTGGTATTTGAGCTTTGAGCTTAGAATTTCGCATAAGTCCCCACAGGGCTTTTGCCACATGCATCCCAATGTCTCCTTGATAGTTCGCCCGGCGTACTTCATCCCCTGTGGATTCGACCAATCGACAGTAACTTTCACCCAACGAAATATTTCTCAAATGACCGATGTGAAATTCCTTAAATGGGTTAGGGTCGGTAAATTCGATCATGACCTTCCGTTTGTCGTGTTCGCGGGAATCTATTTCCGATTTCACAGCGTCCGTGAAATTGTTTTTATCCTTTTTCTCCGCACGTGCGCTGTTATCGCGGGAAATTGATGCCCCATCTTGACCTGTTTTAGTGTCAAAATCACTATGCATACCCCCCTGTTTACCCTTACCCTGTTCCCGGTCCTCCATGGGGGTGCCTGTAATGACATTTATAGGACGTTGTGGGCTTTTTCCATCCATTCCATAGCGTTCCTTATTATTTAGCACTTTTGTGAGCTCATTGACAAACACTGTTTGAGACATATAGAAGTTGACAAAGCCCGGAGGCACGGCTTCTACGCGTTCAAACCATCCATTTTTTGCTAAGGTCTGATCATGTATGATAATGTCTTTCAATTGCTCAGCAATCTTTATCGGCGGAGCCTTCAGACGTTTCGAAAGTATCATTGCAACGTTGGTCGTAAAATCCCCGTTTTTAGGGTCATCAGGACACTCAACATGCGGGAAAACGTCCGAAACGCCGATTTTATCGATAATACGCGCTAAAGATTCTTCGATGGCATGTTTCATATGTTTTTGCAAAAAATCAAAGATTTTCTAAAAATCTCTTTTTATAAGACTATTTATCCTTTTAATCCTGTAAAACTTACTCTGTGCCGATTTTCTATCCTCTGTCATTCTATCACGAATCCTCAAAAATTCCTTTTTTTGGGTAGCAAACGATATTCACGTCCGCCAAGTCTCGTCTAAGCCGCCCAATCAGTATTTTAGCATCATGACGTCTTTCGACAATTTTGATGTCCCACGACGCTGCTGGTCGTCCCACTGAATTACGGGTCCTGCTCGCCTCGCTGAGACTCCGGCGAAGCGGGCCACGAGCATATTCTACTCTACTGTACCGCAATCGCTCGGGAACATATGGTGAAAGACCCATTCGGTGTGCTTTTGTGGTGAATTCTAAGGTTAATTCCCATCCTCATTAAATGCGCGTTTGCGATAGAGACATACACATACTATTTCTTGCGCAAACGCGCAAGTTGTCTTTCACATATATTCCCTTCGCGCTTACGGTTCTTCTGCATGCGGGCGATTGATGGGAGAATGCCCGCGTCACCCGCACAACCTCATATTTCCCAAAGAGCGGGCGAGCGGAATCATTTTAAAATGCACTGAAACCCGCCGCAAGAACGCGCTGAGATATCTCACTATATAGGCGGGTTTCATTGAGTGAGCGGAAAAGACAGGAGGATCAAGAATACGCAGGCGAACATCTTTTTAAAAGGATTACGCTCGCCCGATTGGTATTGGAGTTGGC
Organism: uncultured Gammaproteobacteria bacterium; assembly: GCA_964582845.1. Lineage (GTDB taxonomy): Bacteria > Patescibacteriota > Microgenomatia > UBA10105 > UBA927 > CAZOTW01. The sequence goes on along the minus strand of CAZOTW010000010.1, from coordinate 17,003 downwards.
GGGACCCGCGAGTGTTTGTGTTAAAAAAAGAACTTCTCCATTATAAACATCATCAAGTCGTATCCTTTTTTAGTAATATCTATCGATTTGGAGGCAAGCTGGAAAATTGTTATCTTTTTACCGGAGTATTTTTCATTTCAGATTATCACAACAATCTAAAATATGAAAAAGATAATGAATTTCATTTTTCGTTATATAAGCTTAGTATATGGTATATTATATATCCTATAAACGTTTACTATATAAAAATGTCAAACACCTCGCTAGACTGACAATAAAAATGTGACGCAGAATTTCCCAAAAAACCATATTCCGCACTACTTCCGCACCGTCAACGATTTACGAGAGTTTATTGTGTAATAACAATACAAATCTATTATCGAAAAGTGTCAATTTGGCACTCTCAATCATGGTAATGCTACCATATCGAAATTGAAGCAAATGGAGAAAAAATAAATGATCTTCGTATCGCGCTATTACATGTAGGCTTTCTAACCTGTTTTTTACCTTTTATAAAGTCGGTTTTTCATAGGCGGTCCATAGTAATTTGCCCCCAAATAGGGAAGAGGTGACGATATTAGCCCATAATTTCGAGAGACACGGGCAGAAAGTCCAATGCCAACACGCGAGGAGGTATGTGTTTTGCAGCACCGTCATGCGCAGGAACTGTTGGCGGATCCTGCCACGGGTTTTCCCCCAAGAACACCCACAAGGGGACCCCTTCTTGGGGGTCCCCCTACCCGTGTCACCCGCCAAATTCAAGCCTTCTTGACGGATGCGCACAAAACACATGCCGACTAAAGCGCGTGTCGCTGCGAGTGGCAGAACCCGAAATATAGTGAGACTCGCAGAAGCAACAAAAAACCGTCCGCTCAAGCCTCGTTCCCTAAAGAGGGAAGGAGGCTCGAATGGACGGTTATATACCCCTACCACCAAACCGAGTCTGGATACTTTACTACAGGTCGTCGTATTTGTCAATACCCCCGCGAAAACTGCCTATTTTCCCTTTAAATACAAGGAAATGGCATCCCAGAACATATCGACGCCATGGGAAGACAACTCGATACTTTGCCCAAAACCGGCAAATCGTACCATGGAAAAAAATATTCTCTGCTCAAAGCACCACCAGATGAATTGGGCGCTCGCCGTTGGGTTAGATGGAAGCCGCACCGCACGCCACACTTTTGCACGCATCAGCAACAACTCACCCGGCTTTTTTCCGCGCTGGGCCAAATTCCAAAGCTGCTGCTGTTCACTTGGGGTCGGCAAAAGACTGTGCCGGACGAGAAATCGAATATTATCCCATTCCTGCCGTCCAACCGGATCAGAAAGGAGAAGAATGCAGCCGCCACGCTGACGAGGCTTAAGCAGCGCTTTAAATGATTGCTCCGAAGGTTTGGTCACTTCTAGCGCTATCACTTCATGCTCATACAAAGATTCATAGAGTTCCACAACTTCGCGATGCGATATGGAAACCAGGAGTTTTATTTCATGATGCCCGATCATATGGCTTAAAAATGACGCGGTAGCCGGCGACTGCTGGGACACAATATGAAAAACAAAGCGGTCAGAGGACTCTCGGAGGTCACTAATAAGCTTTTCAAAATACGTCAGTTGTACAGCAGCGCCCGATATGGGTATCGCCACATGGATGCTCGCAAGTCTCGTAGGATCAAGCTCCTGTTTTCGTCTGGTAGTTTGCACGTCGGGAAGCTCCGTCCCCAAATTCGGGCTCACCATATATGGCAATACGACATATTTGCTGGGCGGCAAACGCTTTTGCGACCGATGATACGCTTCTAACTCTCGTTTCGTGTACTCACTGGGAACAAAAATAAGATCAGCGCCACCCACAGCCCAAATATGCTGGGGTGAGTCATCGGTGACGACAACGACAAGCACCACTCGTACTTTATATTTTTTTGCAAAAGCATCTTTGACCGAAGCAAGTTGATGGGCCAAATTTACATGCGTGGCTACGACCAAAAGCGTCTTTGGTTTCGTAATATGTTGCTCCAAGATCGTCCGGAGCTGGTCCTCAAGCGTTTTCGGATTTCGGCGAAAGTAGTCACGTGCGAGTACGGTCGTAATATTTTCCGCCCAACCACCCTGCGCAAACTCCATGAAACTCCGTAGCCACGGATTGATACTCGTCATTCTATGCATATAGTTGATATTGGTATCCTGGCTCGTCAAAAGGAGTGCATGCGTTCCCGTGGGCAACCCATGGTAGAGTGCGTGGCTCACACGCAAATGACCAAGTCCCGTGAGGGCCTGGGCAAGTACGATGACGAGATCTTGTGAATCAAGCGATGTCTCGGCAGTCATACATTTAGTGTAGCACTTTCTACCAAGTGAATAGAATAATGTATTTTAAAACATCGCCACACGGGGTCCCTGCCTCGCCGGTTCGCTTCGACGCGAGGCGAGCGAGGCGGGCTGCCAA
>CAZOTW010000010.1:0-14543 GCA_964582845.1 uncultured Gammaproteobacteria bacterium | reverse complement strand
GCGTAATCCTTTTAAAAAGACCCCGTAAGCCCTTCGGGCTACGGGGCAAGCGTCTTTTGTTCATTTACCCCGTATAGTGCGAAGCACTGGTACGGGGCTCAATGAAACCCGCCTATGGAGAAAAATATCTCAAAGTAATTTGCGGCGGGTTTCAGTGCATTTTAAAATGATTTCGCACGCCCGCTCTTTGGGAAATATCGCTAGAGAATCGTGAAGAGTGCGTGGGAAACCATGTTGTGGACAACTTGCGCGTTTGCGCGAAAGAACATAAGAAGGAATCATATATCGCAAACGCGCATTTAGTGAGGATAGGATGAGTCTGTATGATCGTGGGAGAGCACACCGAACGGGTCCCAACAACATGCTGTTTCCCACGCGCTCTAACAGAAGAAAGATGGGGATAGAAACGACACGACGTGCCTGCGCAGGCATGGACCCACCACGATCAATACACCCTCCAACTCGTTCCATCGCTTACCACCTCAATATCACCTTTCTGATCTGTTCGAAGGACGCGGGAACCATACTTTTGGAGCATATCAACGGCTTCTTTTGATGGATGACCATAAGAATTTTTCCCTACGGAAATGACCGCTAGCTTCGGTTTTAGCCATTGAACAAAGCCTTCCGTCATGCCAGTGCGGCTTCCATGATGCGGAACTTTTAGCAGTTCCACGGTATCATCTGCTAATTTCGTGCCTATATACTGGTCTTCAACATGCATATCCGCGTCTCCCGGAAACAATACGTCAAACGATCCGTATCGAATACTAAACACTAAACTATAATCATTTAACTCTCCCAAAGCCGCACCCAACACCACACTCGTATCGCGAGTGATCCCTACGTCACTTGCAAGTGACGTACCCACCTTGCCCTTAGAGACCTGCTCGGATGAAGGCCAGACAAGCGATAGGGTAGTGGGGCCAATGGTGATCCGATCATATTGTTGGACATAGCGTATCGGTATTTTTTTGTCTTTTATCACTTGCATCAGTTGCTTATATCCGTCAATAATATTGTCAACGTCGCTTCGGATAAAATAATCAACGCTAAAACGGCCGAAGATTGAAACAAGGCCCTGCATATGGTCTTTTTGCGGGTGACTCATCGCAACAATATTTATATGTCGATCCCAAAAAGGCATATGTCGACCCAGACACTGGAGCACTGCCTCGTTTGGTCCACCGTCGATCACCATGTCGCGGCCATCGGGGAACCGGACATACACTGCATCACCTTGACCCACATCACAAAAAACGACGTGGAGTTTCCCATCCGGCAAACTCCAGAAGAAACTCGCAAGCAGTATAAAGCCGGTGAAAAATCCGCTGATAAGATACCCAACTCGTAGCTTCATAAAACTAGAAGCTATCTCATTTATCGTCACTCTGGCTTGTCCAGAGTCTCTTAATAAAAACAAAAACAGATTCTGGACGCGCTCTACGAATCGCTTGCCAGAATGACGTCTCTAGTATATTTATGAGATATATTCTAATATATCACGACCATAAGCCTTCACCATGCTATATTCGCAAACGGAATTCTACTCGTGAGCATAATTGTCGTGACCACGTACTGTAGCGGTACCCACACGATCCATGCTGCAATCTGCCCCAACGGCAACCAGATCCAACCGCCTATAGCAACTGCAAACCCAAGAATCATGATTGGTGGTATGAGCCATCCTATCAACACATTAGACAGGGGAGAGATTAAAGAAATCCGGTGAAATTGGAAAAAGATAAGCGGCAGCGTGAATACTTGCGCAGACAACGTGACGCGGAGATCGTCACGACAAAAAGAATATAGAATATTGAGCATGGAGCATAATGGTTGAAGATGAAAGATAGAAGATAGATTCGTTTTATCTACCATCAATCTTCTATCTTCTACTCCTATATTCAATCTTCTCTCTTCTATTTTCGAGTTATGAGCAAATAGAATAATCCCCAGTGTCGCAAGTGCCGACAACTGAAAAGAGAGGTCGCCAATCCATGGGGGATTTAGCAATAACATGATACTGACTGCTAACATCCATGAGAATAAACTCCATATTTGTCTCCCAAAAACGATAGCCAGAAGTGTCATACTCCCCATAATTGCAGCCCGAATGACGCTTGGAGACGGGCCAACGAGTGCAATAAATCCTATAATAATCACTATAGCAACCAAACTCGCGAGCCGCCTGCTCACAATCCGAAGCAAGCCAAGCTCGAGGATGGATAAAAGAATCGAAATATTCATACCGGAAAGCGCAATGATATGAAGCGTACCGGTTGCAATGAGTGCCTGCTGTAAATCTTTTGACAACGTCGCCTTCGTTCCAAATATAATTCCATTCAAGAGACCCGCATGGGGTTCCGGTAAAAGCTGATTGATGACGGTGGTAAAAGTTTCAAGCGTTATCATGTCATGGAAAGGACTCGTGAGTAAGCCTACGTGCGAAAAAGCCATCCTGGGGCATTATAGAGCCTCATCTATAATGAGCCCGAACCTAATACGTGATACTGTCTTTGATTTTTGTATATAGCGACTGACCCATTGCCTTCTTCGACACCAGTTCATCAAGCGACCCGTACGGACGACCTGCAATGATTTTTTGTGCCGTCACCGGACCGACACCCGGTAAAGAATCAAGTTCAATTTCCGAAGCGGTATTGATGTTGACCTGAGGGCCAACCACAGACCCGACTTGAAACCTATTTTGCGACGGCCCACCGGGACGTTGCAACAATGGGTCCAGATTGTGCGACGTCATATCCTCTCCTTTTATCGGGATATATATTTTACCGCCGTCACGTAACAAACTTGCCCGATTTATTGTCCTGGCAACTAAATCGCTATCTGCGTCCGTACGAAGTCCACCGGCTATTTTTATCAAATCGTCTACCCTGGCTCCCGGTGGCATCGTATACACACCTGGTTTTACGATGCCACCCTCGATATCGACGGATATTGAGTCTCCGGGAGCCACTATCCCCGACTGCGAACTCTCTCCCAGGGTATTTTTTTCCGATTGTCCTGTAGTACGTGAATATTGGAAAAATTCTATTGGTTGATTAATTTGGGTTGATTTAACAATGAGAATTATTGAAAAAACTATAAGGCTAATACTCAAAAATCCTAGTACTATAGGTATACGGTACTTCTCCCATATACTATTTAGCCTCGATTGAAGATTTTCTGTCTCCCCTGGTGTAATCATCACATCTATTAGAGCATACCTCGCAAAAAAATGCCAATCATGGAGAAAAATGACTAGACAGTAACGAAGTTGATGATTCTCTCGGGGACAAAAATAACATTTTTCACGTTCTGACCTTCCAAATGCTTTTCTACTTTCTTCGATTCCCGCGCTTTTCCTGCAACTATTTCCCGATTCTTTGCTTCTTCTTGCGGTAATACAATTGTTTCCCGCACTTTTCCATTTATCTGCACAACTACCGCAACCGTTTCATTTTTCACCATTGTGGGGTCATACAATGGCCAAGGTTGGCAATGTATAGAATCTTTGATATTCTGATATCTTTTTTCATTTTGAGAGGTCAATTGAAACCATAATTCTTCTGCGATATGCGGCGCAAACGGTGCAAGAAGCAAAAGAAAAGTCTTCCCGTCTTCACGCGATAATCCCCCACCCGCATCCGCTACCAAATTGGTAAACTCCATCATAGAGGCAATCGCCGTATTATAGCGGCGTTTCTCAATATCATCCGTTACTTTCATAACGAGTCGATGCAAAGCTCGCTTGACGTCGCTATTTGTTGTTTTTTCTCCATTTTCAGCCTGATACATTCGCCAAACCCGTCTCATCCACCTACTCATGCCTTCCATGGATGAATCACGAAAGTCACCTCCCTGATCGTAAGGACCAATAAACATGAGGTACAACCGCAGCGCATCAGCGCCGTACAGTTTTATGTATTCATCAGGATTCACCACATTGCCTTTGCTTTTGCTCATTTTGGCGCCATTTTTAATGACGAGACCGTGCGCATAAAACCGCGCGAACGGCTCGGCAAAATCTATATAACCCCAATCGTGAAGCGCGAGCGTAACAAAACGCGAGTACATAAGATGCAGCACGCTATGTTCCGCTCCACCCGTATACATACTAACCGGAAGCCATCGCCGTGTGACCTGAGGGTCCCACGGAAGCTCGCTTTGGATTTGATTTGAATTTTGAGTTTTGGATTTTGGATTTGCGCCCACTGAAGGGTAGCGCAAAAAATACCACGAGCTGTCAAGAAATGTATCCGATACATCCGTCTCTCTTCGCGCGGGAGAGCCACACGCAGGACAAGCAACTTCATAAAAATCCTTGTGCTTTGCAAGAGGCGCCACGCCATCGTCACCCGGTCGATAATCCTCAATATGGGGTAACGCAACGGGCAATTTTTCATCCGGCACGGTCCACCAACCTGGCATATCTGTCCGTTCCCCTTTGTTGTTTTTTTCACAAGACGCACAAAAAATCATCGGGATCGGCGGTCCCCAATAGCGCTGCCGTGAAATAAGCCAATCACGGAGATGGTACGACGTGACGCGCTTTCCCCATCCTTTTTGTTCCAGATAATCCATTATTTTTTTCGTTGCTTCATGAATCTCCAGATCATCTAAAAATTGTGAGTTCATCATCGTCCCCTCGTCCTCCTGCACCTGGTCAATATGCGAAATAGGAGACCTATCTCCATCTTTACCCACAACAACACGTTTAATCGGCAGGTCAAATACCTTGGCAAATTCAAAATCTCGCGTATCATGGCCGGGAACCCCGACCACTGCTCCTGTACCAAACTCCATTAACACAAAGTCCGAAATATAGAGCGGCATCTTGTCTCCATTTAGATTGTTAATACAATACAAACCAGTAAATACACCGGTCTTTTCCCTGTCAAGGAGTCTCTCCTGTTCTGATTTTTTCTTGATCTTTTCCAGGTATTGTCTTATCTTGACAATCTGTTCGTTTTTTATCACTTTCATAAGATGAGTGATAAGGGGATGCTCTGGGGCAAGCACGACAAACGTCGCTCCAAAGTTCGTATCTGGCCGCGTGGTGAAACAGACCACCTTTCCAGCCTCATTTTCTTTGTCGTCAACGACCTTGTACGTAATTTCGATCCCCTCTTTTTTCCCAATCCAATTCTGCTGGGCTATACGAACCTTTTCGGACCAATCCAGGTCGAAAGAATTTTTCAGTAGTTTCTCCGCATATGCGGTAATTCTAAAGAACCATTGTTCTAACAATCTTTTTTCTACAATATTCCCGCAACGTTCACATTTTCCGTCAATCACCTGTTCATCAGCCAAAACAGTCTTATCGCTGGGACACCAATTAACGCTTGCTTTCGCTCTATACGCAAGTCCGTGACGAAACATCTGGGTGAAAAGCCACTGCGTCCACTGGTAATACCCGGGGTCGTACGTCTCGACCGTACGCGACCAATCAAACATTGCACCAATTTTATGGAGTTGCGCGTAAAATTTTTTCTCGGCAATTTGGGCCTGATCCATGGGATGCCGACCAATTTTCAGCGCATAGTTTTCGCTATGGATACCGAATCCGTCAAGTCCAATCGGCTCAAACACACTATAGCCCTGCATACGCTTAAAACGGCCGTAAATATCCGAGCCGGTAAATGCGTACATATTGCCGACATGAAGCCCTTCCGCCGATGGATACGGGAACATCATCAGATTATAAAAAGGTTTCTCTGCCCCAGCGGTGTCAAGCTCGTTTAGCTTGATCTGCTGCCAAAATTTCTGCCAGCGAACTTCAATAGTCTCATGATCATAGACACGCTCTCCACCTTGTTTCATAGGCGTATTATAGCGAATCTACGCGGGTTTTTACAGATAACACTATATAACCTGCCAAATTGCGAATTTAAAGGCTCCTATGTCACCATAAGGTCTCATCAAACCTTGATGAAGAATTTTCACGGCACGTATATCGAATAAAAATATCGAACTACAGGATATTTTGAAAATTTGAGGATCATTTTGAGATAAAATTCACGTCTATAGTATTTTTTCACGAAAGTATTTGAGCCTAAATTCCCATATTTTTTAACCATTCTTCTTCTCTCGTCTCGTAATTTGCTCAAAGTACTCTTTTTACGATGTAATTTGATAACGCGCCGCTAGGACAATCTATAGTATATAACAGAAGACAAAAATCTGTTTTGTTTCAATTTTTGGCGATTTTTGGAAAAATTTTCAACTTTTTTGAAGCACAAAAGGAAAATTTTCATAAAAAATCATTTAATTATGGCACGCAATGACGCGACAAAGTAAAGGTAGCACTTATACAAAAATAGTGCTAATTCAAATTCAGAGTCATTTTTCAGCTTCATAAAATTTACCCAAAATTTCCTCAATTTTTCTCAAAACGCCTTATAGTGAGTACAATTTTCGCTATAGAAAAAATAAAAAGATTTAGAGCGCCACCATAATACGTGGCTAACGTGGCGCTTTAATACGTTCATTGCTAATGCCTAAATATCAATAATTTTTGATTAATTTCACCGCAAACTGCCCTCTGTTTTCCCATTTAGCTTCCGGAAAAATGAATCATTTACTATAAGGCACAGAGCAATATTGTTATGAGATATGGGCGAAATACGGCTCACTACCATGCTCCTTTCACGCTCTTTACAAAATATACAGTTTTTCAAACATCGGTGTAGTCGTGAATATAAATATCATAAATATAAGTCAATATTTATTGAACAAATATAGAATATAGGCGTTAATAATAATCTATATTCTTATGCGTTAATTCGTGAAATGCACCAAAATTACAGCTTATAACATTAACCGCCCCATTTGCTCAACAATATCTAAGTACTACTCAAATATATCAACCAAAGTATTGACGCCGTTATTATATATGAGATTAACTAAATATATGGACAGTATAGTATCGTCTAATCTCGCGAGCTATCAATCTTTTATAGAGCGTATGTATCTTGAATTCCTGCAAGAACAAGGCGTTTCTAAAATAACGCAGAAAAATTACCGCACGGATCTTCATCATTTTTTTGGCTGGATTTCACGATCAAAACAGATCAACGAGCCTCAACAAAACGATAATCCCCAGGACCTGCTCAAACAAGTAACTCCCGAGCTTCTTAGCAATTACCGCGAGTCACAAATACTCGATAAAATTCCCGCATCGACCATAAATCGACGTTTATCTGCCCTCCGAATGTTCTTTAAATGCGCTCTCTCGCAAAGATGGTCGACACAAAATCCCACCCTCTCTATCAAGAACATTTCTAAATCCCCGCAAAACACTCAAACCACTCTCAACGCACAAGCCGAACACCTTCTCACGGAGGAACACCTCCTTCCCGAAGGTAAACCCGAGAAATCTGAAGAAGTCCCAATACCTGTTGCCCCACTTACTACTCCTTCCTCTTCTACTTCTCCAATGCCCTCTGTAACCGAACCCCCACCGCCGCTCCCAACAGAACCGGCACCTTCAATCAAAACACTTCAAGAAGCTATCGGAGCGTCGGTAAATGATCAATCTCAAACCACCACACAAGCGGACAATACGGTCGTCGTTCAACCGAGCACTCAACCTCATCTCACAAAAGCTACGGGTCGGCAATTCGGTACACCAATAATTCTCGGTATGCTTTTGGCGACTGCTCTCCTGGGATCAGGTGCTTTACTCTTTCAAGTTATTGGACTACGGAGTCAAAGTACTGCTGGCCCGAAAGCTGCGCCTACTCCTTTGTCCAATCCTCTCGTCGGAAAAAATCAACAGCAAGCCGCTCTTTCACAACCGGGAACGGTTATTGGTGCAAGCGGAGGATCTGGACCCACTGGAACCACTGGAATACAGGGCCCGCAAGGGTCAACGGGAGTAACTGGACCGACCGGCTATCTAGGGCCTACCGGAATGACCGGAGGCGCTGGTGCAGCAGGGAGAACTGGAACTTCAGGCTCAACCGGACCTACCGGAGCGCAAGGGACAAGCGGAGGCACTGGAACGCAAGGAGCAACCGGAGTAAGCGGTGGCACCGGTAGCACAGGAGATATCGGTACCAATGGTTCCACCGGCCCAAGCGGCCCGACCGGATGGACCGGAGCCACGGGAACAGCGGGTGCAAGTGGTCCCACAGGTACTACGGGTGACGTAGGAACAAATGGTGTTGAAGGGCCTACCGGGGTCACTGGTGCTACCGGATATGCAGGACCAACAGGAACCACAGGGTCTACGGGAGACGCAGGTATTCTGGGTCCAACCGGTCCAACCGGTGGATCAGGCGTCATAGGTGGTGGAGGATTTGGTCCAACTGGTGCCACGGGAAATACCGGAACCACAGGAGTTGGTGGCCCAACGGGAAGTACGGGAGTGGCGGGAGTCTCCGGACCCACGGGATATACCGGAGCGACAGGAGGCACTGGTGCAAATGGAGCCAGTGGTCCCACAGGAAATACCGGAGATATTGGCCCAACCGGATCAACCGGTGACAATGGACCCACGGGAACAACTGGGGCAACTGGAGCTAATGGACCTACAGGAAATACCGGAGCAACTGGGGCAACTGGAGCTAATGGACCTACAGGAAATACCGGAGCAACTGGGGCAACTGGAGTTGCCGGAGGAAATGGCCCGACCGGAGCTACCGGGGTAACGGGATCTACCGGAGCGAGTGGCTCTAATGGACCAACCGGAAATACAGGTATTTTTGGTCCAACCGGCGCAACAGGCGGAAGTGGTGGAGGTGGAACTGGAGGACCAACGGGCTCTACAGGCGCTTCGGGAGCTACTGGTGGAATTGGACCGACAGGAGAAACCGGAGCCACGGGTGGAACGGGCGCCAATGGTCCAACAGGAAATACCGGTAGTAATGGACCCACAGGATTTACCGGAGCAACCGGAGCTACGGGAACAGGAGGAGCAAGCGGACCAACCGGTTCTACCGGTGCAAGCGGGTCAACCGGATCTACCGGAGCTCAAGGACCCACCGGAACGACAGGAGCTACTGGCGACAATGGACCAACGGGAGCGACGGGAACAACCGGCGCCACAGGCGCAAACGGACCAACCGGAAGTACCGGAAATACAGGATCAACGGGAGCGACAGGCGCAAACGGTCCAACCGGAAATACCGGAACGACCGGAGCTACTGGAGCAACCGGTGCCAATGGACCCACAGGAACAACGGGAGGAACAGGTGTCCAGGGACCCACTGGAGCTACCGGAGCGACAGGGACTACCGGTGGTAATGGTCCTACCGGAGAAACCGGATCAACCGGAGCGACCGGAGCTTTTGGACCGACGGGAAATACCGGCACAACGGGAGCTACGGGTATAGCCGGTCCTACGGGCACTACAGGCGCAACAGGAGACAATGGGCCCACAGGATTTACCGGTGGGACGGGAGCAACAGGCGCCAATGGTCCAACGGGATTTTCTGGAGCTACCGGATCTACGGGGGCAACGGGAGCAACGGGAGCTGCCGGTGGCAACGGTCCTACCGGAGAAACCGGATCAACCGGAGCGACAGGCGCCAATGGGCCAACAGGAACAACGGGAATGACCGGAGCGACAGGCGCCAATGGTCCAACAGGAACAACCGGAACAACTGGTTCTGCTGGTCCTACTGGCCCTACTGGCGGAGCAGGACAATTAGGGGCCGGAGGAGAGTACCTCCTTACCCAAACCAATAATCTCATCTACCCCTACCCTGTCGTCAACCGAAGTCTTGCTCTGGGGAGTACGGACTTTGGTGCTGATCCATCTATTACGGCAACAACCAGTGCGCTCATATTTTTAAACGGAGACAACGGCAATGCGAGTATTTCCGGACTTCTGACTCTTCGTGGAGGCGACAGTGTGATTGAAACGAAGATGATGTCCAAGGTAACTATTGGCTCATCTACTACCGGACCTATCCAACTCTCTCCCAAAGGAACCACAGGATTATATGTGGATGGAACAGGACAAGTAGGTATTGGGACGACAACTCCGAGCGAGTTATTACAGATCAGTAATAATGGAAATGCATTTTTGAACCTCAATGCCACAACGGGAGATGGACAGGTAGTTGGTATTAATCTGCAAAGAGGAAATTGGCGATCTGATGGATATAGCGACTGGAGTATCTATAATGACGCAGGAATTCTCCACTTCGACTCACAGTATGGCGGGAGCGCACACAGTATGCTGCAAATAGGTGCTATAAGCGGCATGATTGGCTTCGGGACGATTTCTCCCGCTTCAAAACTCCATATTCAAGGCGGATATGGTGGCAATGCCGCATTTACTCTGGATCAAACTGAGAATGGCGACATCTTCACCGCATCGGCTTCCGGAACGACGAAATTCACCCTTGACCGTTCTGGCTTTATGCAGGCAAACATGACCCCTACAGCTACTACAGGCACCACTGAAGCAATTGCCCGTACTGACGTCACCACTGTTACTCTCATTGCAGCCGGATCATTTGCAAATAATGACATTATCTATCTTGACAACGCAGGGACTGACTATATGACCAGAATAGTTTCAGGAGGAGGCACCACAACGCTTACTGTCTCCCCCGCTGTCTCCTATGACGCATCAGCAACGGTAACGAAATATAATGCGTCTTCTATCGGTGCAACAGCAACTGATTACACAACACTCGCCAATAGATATTTTCAAGGTTACTTCACTGGAGGAATTGTCACCGGTATTAACTCTACAAAATATGCTGACAATACTATCTCTTTTGGAGGAGGATCTCTTATAAAAGATGAAACAGGTAAACTGCAGCTTCAGGCTGGTGGATCAGGAAGCATCTACTTCTTGGATAGTTCCGGTAACACCAAAGGAAGGTTTGAGACTACTAACGCCGAATATGGAACAGGAGCAGATGGGGCAATTATTATTTCAACGAGCAAGAATCTTAACACCGACGTTATTGCTACGGGCCGATCAACATATGCAGACGGAATCGCATATAGAGTGAATCCTCCACCTGTCGGGGAAGCTTCGATTACCCGATATTCGGGATCCGATACCATATCAAACGGAATCGCTGCAAACGATGAAGTCTTACTCATAAATATGCAAGGCTCTTCAAGCGACTATACTCAAGCGGGCACATATGAATTCCTGAAGGTTTCGTCTGTTACTTCCTCAACGATCACCTTTACCACGGCAATCACAAAAGAATATCGAGGCACAAGCCAAGCGAACCAGCTTGTTATTATTCAACGTGTTCCAAACTATACAGATGTTACTGTTTGTACTTCCAACGGTAATCCTACAGGATGCACTGCCGGTCCGGGAACTCTTACTGCTTCTAGTTGGGATGGCCTGACAACTACTCCTACCGGAGGAGCTGGCTACCTGACGGGTATCGTAGCTTTTAGAGCCAATGGAACCGTAAATGTTGCAGCAAGCGGAACTATTACTACTACAGGACTCGGTGGACGGGCTGGAGCTGGTGCAATCGCTATTGGTGCGTCCGGAGAAGTTGGCGAGACATATAGTGGTTATGTTGGGGGCGGAACCGGCACGTCTGGTACTGCATCCTGCGCAAGTGGAAGTGTTGGAGGTGGGGGTGGGGGTGGAACAGGTGCAAGCGGTAATGGAGCTGGAGGAGCAGGAGGTGGAAGTTATGGCTCAGGCGGAGGCGGAGGAGGTGGAAGCAATAGTGGAGCTGCCGGAGGGGCTGCTGGTACTGCAGAAACTTCAGGCGGTGGTGGTGGAGGTGGTGGGGCATCAGGAGGAGCTGGAGGAGCAGGAGGAGCTAATGGAGCAGTGGGTGGAGGGACCTGTGGAGGTACAGCCGGAGTAGGTACTACCGGAGCGCAGGCAGGCAGCTCGGCTGGCTCGACTGCCGGCAATGGAGGTGGAGGTGGTGGTGGAAAATATGGTACTCCAAACTTAAACACATTATTTTTCGGTTCAGGCGGAGGAGGTGGAGGAGCGGTCAGCCCTGCCGATGCTGTGGGAGGAGAAGGAGGAAAAGGAGGAGGAATTGTTTTCATTGGTGCTAACACCGTAACAGTAGCAGGAGGAATTACTGCAAGTGGAAATACCGGAAGCGCCGGTACAGGGAATGGTGTTAACCGTGGTGCTGGCGGTGGTGGAGGCGGATCAGGAGGAAGTATCTATATCCTAGCAAGCTCGACGACCTTGGGAAGCTCTTTAGTAGTGGCAACGAATGGATCTGGCGGATCTGGTGGAGGCGCTTCCACCTATAGAGGAGGAGATGGTGGAGCGGGTGGAATAGGACGAATTTTTGTGGCATCAGTCAATACCCCATCAGGTACGACAAATCCTACGGCGACAACAGCGATTCCTTCAAATTACGGTTCGCTTTTTATTGGAGGAGTCAATGCCGCAAGTGCTGATCTTGCCGAGTACTACGTAACGGGTGATAAAACCATTGCGGCTGGCGATGTGGTCACCATATCTGATACCAAACTCTTAGATAATAATGAGACTGAGATAACCACCAAGGGGGTACTGCGCAAAGCAGATATCCCGTATGATCGGAAGCTCGTTGGGATCATCTCAACAAATCCCGGTCTCACGATGGGGAGTATCGATGGCGCTACGAATCAAATGGATAATCGCAAGCTTGCCCTCTCCGGTCGTGTCCCGGTGAAGATTGATCCAGACTCCCCTGCTATTGGTGTTGGTGACTTTTTGACATCGTCTGATAAACCAGGGTTAGCAAAGAAGGCAACGCAAGCGGGATATACCGTAGGGAAAGCGCTGGAAGCATGGAGTCCATGCAATGCTTCCAGCGTCCCGAGCCACGCCGAGGGACTTCCTTGTGGTTCCCCCACTATTGATGTATTCGTCAACCTTGGCTACTATGATCCGGATATCCATCTGGCGAATGACACGAACATAAACACGATATATACACTCACCGCCTCCCCATCTTCTGTCATTGCGAGCGCCAGCGCGGCAATCTCTTCAAATATATATATCATAACGAATGCACTCGGCGAAGTAATTGAACGCGGACTTACTGCCTCCCAAGCCATGATTGCCAATGTCACGGCAGGAGCACTGAGTGCGAAGTCTCTTGCTACGGATACTCTTACCATCGGTGGTCAAACATTGAGAGACTATATTCTCCAAGTTGTTTCTGATGCCAATCTTGCGATCACTCCTCATGATGTGGTATCTCCTTTAGCCCACATCTCCTCTCTTCAAACCGATATGATCTCTCCTTTGGCTTCAGGGAGTGCCGGGATTGCGGTGAGATTGGGAGACAACCAAACCTTCGGGATCTATACCAAGGAAGGGAGTCCAGCAGCGACGTTTGATGCTCTGGGCAATGCTTCTATCTCGGGGAATCTCTCCGTAGGTAACCTAGGTACCCTAGGTACCCTACGGGTTGAAAAAGAAGCTACGGTTGCAGGGAATCTTTCGGTGTCTGGTGATGCCTCGTTCTCCGGCACCTTGTATGCCGACCGCATTGTGACCAACTTTGGGGATCTTGGAGAGAGACTCCTCTCTATGGAAGCATCCCTATCTGCAGTAACATCCTTTCCCCTTTCCCCTTCTCCCTCTCCTTCCCCCTTCCCTCCCTCGACTCCCTCGACTTCGCTCGGGACAGGTTCGCTCGGGACAGGTTCGCTCGGGACAGGTTCGCTCGGGACAAGCCTTCCCCCTGATTCTTCTTCCAGTGCTCTTCTTGCTCTGGGAGCTACGTTAACCGGTGACACTGGACAAAGCGTCGAGATTACCAAAGATATTACCCTCACGCAATCGCTTGCCGTATTTGGGGATACGATATTAGGGAATACCACGATTGCGGGATCTCTCTTGGTGGATGGGATGGTGAATATCGGTGTTGATGGGATTGATTCCGGAGTCAGTACGCTCTATCTCCAAAAACATCGGTTAGCAGACCTCGATATTATGGGAGGCGCAATGGTGGTCAACACCCTAGGGAATGTGATTATTAATGGGAATTTGGAACTCGCAGGAGACCTGATGGTTGGCGGTTCCATCGCAACGAGTATGCTGACTCCTGTTGCCGGAGACTTGACGGTCAACCTGACGCCTCCTCCACAAGCTTCTGTCTCTGCGTCACAATCGGCGATTTTGTCTGACAGCGGATTTGGGAGATTTTTGATCCAGGGACGCGGCGGGTATACAGTCACTGCCTTTGACGCCAGCGGCAACGCGACCATGAGCGGGAGCTTGAGCGTCGCTGATTTGATAGCCAAGAAGCTTCATCTATCGGATATTCCGACAGATTCTACGGCCTCCGGACACCTGGACCCATCAGTCGGCGTCGGCATCCTACCCACCGGTAGTCCAAGCGTCACCATAACAAATGCCAATATCACGGAGAAATCGCTCATCTTTATCACACCCACATCGCCGACGCAAAACACGCTTTATGTCGTGGATAAACAACCGGGAGAATTTACCGTCGGCACCACCCACCCGGAAATAAGCGATATCAGGTTTAACTGGTGGATAGTTAATTAAATAAACAAATAAGCAAATCTACAAATAAGCAAATAGATAGACATGCAAATCTACAAATAAGCAAATA
>CAZOTW010000009.1:28076-30940 GCA_964582845.1 uncultured Gammaproteobacteria bacterium | reverse complement strand
TTGTAAAACTTTATGCCGTAGGAGTGCGCTATGTGTAGTTTCGCACCAGACTCGGCTTGGTATTATCACTCTTTCAGGGGCACCACTAACGGGTTAAGAGGCGGCGGGAACTTCCTCTGCGGCAATAAGCGGGTGGGTCCAGATACTTTGAGCGGTTACTTCGGTACCTGCGTGCTCGCCTTCCATATACATTTGAAGCGTCTGCATCCAATCAACGGCCTGTGGGAGGTCGTTGTGCCTAAGAAAGTCGTTGAACTCCTCTGTTCCCGATACAAACGTGCCCTTATATTTGCTCCCGTGATCGGTCTCCACCGTCTTGGCAACGCTCGTTAATTCTGCTTCAGTCGATTGCGCAACCGGACTAAACGAAAGTACATAGCAGAGCCCATTTTCACCAGGAGGATAATAAGTAAAGCATAGCCCTTCCGCCTTATCCATCCCTTGTACGTTTCCCTCACGATCTACTACCAAGTCAAATGTTACATATGACGCACTAAGCCCTGTCTTTTTATCCCCTGGACGAATTATAGCTACGTCTACCGTGCGAGTCAGAGTTTCCGGATCAAGATCCCGAAGCTCAACAGTGAAATCCGGTCTACCCCTCCTTGACGCCCTGTACCTATGCATCGGATAGGCAACATCCTCCTCATCATCAGGTTGCTGCTCAAACCGCTTTGCTGCTTCTACTAGGTTATAGGGAGGCTCAAATTCGCTCATTGGGCGAAAGTGTATCACATTATTCATGCTTGTCAAGCCCATGTCCTGGCTGACCACATCGGTAACACTTTGAACAAGTGCTCCTCAGCATATCCGAATGGTGTTTGGTAATCAAGAGCCTCATGGGGTCGACTCCACAAGCCACTCGGTCAAGTCTCGGTTGGCAGAGGGAATATCATCTAGTCCCGTCTCGCTTAAGGAGAGCCACTCGTCCTGTACGGTCCAATTAAACCGTTCCAGGGCTGCATTGTCCGTAGGCGTTCTCACACGAGAGAAAACTTGACCAATACCCAACATTTGACATGCTTCCTCGAATGCTCCTTTGAACTCACTCCCATTGTCTTGATGAGAAAGATCAATCTTCCCATCTACGAGGTACCGCAGTCTCTTGAGAAAATCTGCGGCATGGAGAGATGCATTGGAACCATAGACTCTCGCATAGCCAATCTTGGTGAGATCCTCTATGGCGGTAAAGATCACTCTCCTTCTTCCATACCACCAGAGAATAATGGCATCGATGTGCCAGAGGTGGCCAAACGTGGTGGGTTTGGGAACCTCCGTAATACGCACCACGAGATTCTTTCTCCTGGTACGCTCTCGATGGAGACACTTCGCATGACGAACGGGGTCTGGGTAGAGGTGGTACCGCCGGATGACCCGCTCGATCTTCCAGGTGGTGATGGGTGCATGATATTCCTGCTCATAGAGGACTTTGAGCTTCTTTTTGCCGTACTTGAGGTACCTCTTGCGCAGGGCCATGACACGGTCTTCTTCAAGATGGCTCACCTCCCAGGTTCTCGTATGCTTGGGAGCACGATCTCGCTCTTCCAGGCTTTTGAGATTGCGTTCGTTGAACCGGATACGCCACTTGTGCATGGTCTTTCGGGAGATCCCGAAGTGGGATGCGGTCTTGGTCGCATTTTCCTCTCCTACGGTGTGATAGAAGATGATCCACTCGAGCTTGAACTGGGCAGGAAGAGAGAGCGTCTCCTGGCTAATCTTCCGCATTTGTATCCACCGATCCTCAAGAAGCATCGGCTTGGCAGGAAAGAAGTAGTTTTTCCAAGGCTCCTGGTACATACACGCATCACCTCCCAAGGCAATCATTGTACTTCGGAAGTGTTACCGATGTATCTCAGCCTACTCAGCCCACGACTCAGGATATGCAACGATATAATTTGTTATATTGATTCCCGGAATCAGTCAAGGTAGGATAGTGCTAATTCTACCCACTGAGATTAGCCCAGCTCAGCTGGGTTGACAACCATTTCTTCACGTGGAACAATGGAGTGTAAGATGCGACAAGGGAAAAATCTCTTTTTATTGGGAAGTGTCGGACTCATTATTCTGGCAATTGCGCTTGTTGCTATTCTCGATAGAACGAAATCCCCGAGCACTTCCTCTACTGATGTCCGCGCGCGGGCGGCCACATCAAAGACATTGGTTATCAACGCAATTGTTGATTCCATTGACCAGACAAAAAATGAGATCATCGTAAGCGGCGCGTATTTTAGCGATCAGAATAGATCGGGCGAAGCCAAAAATCTTGGGACGTGGATCGTGACCCCTCCGTATGGATTTGATTTTCTCTCAATTTTCCAAGGCAGCGTTGTCGCTATCAGCATAGACCCCGTGACATTCATGGCCTCCTCACATACTCTCAATGCTCTTTCCATCGTTCCGGTAAAATAAAACTCAATATAGCACTATAAGCCGGGGAGTGCCACACAGAGCGTTGGATCGGGTCATTTAGTTTTTCTTACGCGGATTCCACCTGGAGTATCTTCCAGAAGATAACCCTTATTTTCAATTTCCTTCCGTACCGCGTCGGCCTCGCTAAATTTCTTTTCTTTCCGAAGCGCTTCCCTTTTTTTCACCAACTCTGTAATTTCTAAAGGCACCGTTAGCTCTTGAGCTTTTACCCTATCAAGTCCAAGTCCCAGTACCCGATTGAAATCCACCACAAGCGCACGCTTCTGATCCTCGGCGAGATCTGATTTGACGACTTCCCACACCACTGCCAGTGCCTGTGGCATATTTAGATCCGCCTTGAGAGCGTCGGTAAATTCCAGCTGATACGCTTTGGCGCGCGCTGATAAAGCGTCATCTGAGTCTTCCCACGATCCGACCTTTTCTTGAAGATCGCC
>CAZOTW010000009.1:0-28066 GCA_964582845.1 uncultured Gammaproteobacteria bacterium | reverse complement strand
GGTAACGCGCCCGATTGAGCCAGATCCCCGTACGCGCGGCGGTGAGTCCTTCCCAAGTAAAATTAAGGAACGCGCGGTAGTGGGCAGTCATATAGAAGTATCGAAGCGCGAGCGGATCGTAGCCCTTGGCTTCGATATCAGAGAGTTTATAAAAATTCCCTTTGCTTTTGGCCATCTTTTCGCCATCCACCATGATGAATTGCCCGTGCACCCAAAACCGGACAAACGGGCTTTTGCCCGTCGCCGCTTCGCTCTGGGCGATCTCATTGGTGTGGTGAACCGGGATAAGGTCAGCCCCGCCGGTATGGATATCTAATTGATCAGTCTTAAGGACACTCGTACTCATCGCCGAACACTCGATGTGCCAGCCAGGAAAGCCTTTTCCTTTACCCTGCCGCCCCGGCACGGGCCAAGGACTATCCCACTCCATATCCCGCCGCGAAGCGTCCTGAGCGGAGTCGAAGGATCGTCCTTTAGGATACGAAAATTTCCAAAGCGCAAAATCCGTGGGATTTTTCTTCTGCGGATTGGGCTCAACCCTGGCGCCCGCTTTGAGCTCTTCAATATTTTGACCCGTTAATTGACCGTAACTTTTAAACTTGCTCGTGTCGAAATAAATACCGTCATCTATCGTATAGGCATAGTCTTTATCTAAAAGCGTCTGCACCATAGCAATCTGTTCCTTGATGTAATCAGTCGCATGCGGCCGCTCATCGGGAGGTAAAAGATTAAGCTTTCCGCTATCTTTGATAAACTCCTCCGTATAGAATTTCGCAATATCCCACGCCGTTTTTCCCTCACGCTTGGCACCTTTTTCCATCTTATCTTCGCCACTGTCGGCGTCGGATACGAGGTGCCCCACATCGGTGATATTCATCGCAAACTTCACCGGGTAACCCAAATACTTAAGCGTTCGGACAAGAAAATCCGTCATCGTGTACGTACGGAAGTTACCGATATGCGCGTAGTCGTAGACCGTGGGGCCGCAGCAGTACAGCGTGACCGCGTTTTTATCACGCGGCACGAATTCTTCAACCTTTTTCGTCAGCGTATTATAAAGTTTCACTGTATATCCATTATACCCTACAAACGCGTAGTTATGGCCCCAGGGAGTAGTTAAACTGTTTTACGTTCTCCCAATTCTCAGCGCTCATTGAGGAAATTTTATCTCGCAGGACATACAGACATGACGGCTTACCACCCTGATTGAGCCGTACATACAAAGACAGTACATTCGCCGGCAGCGTTTCCGCCTCCCCTACCTTCCCTGTACATTTTCCGTAATAAAACACCGGCGGATTATGGATAAACATTTCCGTGCGGGCCTGCCGGTATCTTTCGAAATACGGCATCTGGGACGTATACCAGGCATACGGATAGGGAGCAAATCGCTTCGCCTGCCAGTAAATGAGATCATCCCATTCATCCAGGAATAAACTGTCGCGGGGATTCGACAGAAGTCTGACCACCTCACCCACCGTATAGTACTGTGCGTAATTGGTGGTGATTTCCGTCTGACGATCTACCTTCTCATGCAAATAGCTCCCTGGAGTAACGATGGCATAGATGACAATGACGCCATATAAAGCAACTCCAATTGCCCAAACCAAGCGCGTTTTGGCACCACTACCCAATTCCCTGATAAAAAGTAAGACGGTCGCGATACATAACCCATACCACTGAACATGATGGAACGCGGCGTAGTAAAGCGACCCGGGCACCACGGGACGGATATTGGCTAGCGCCAAAAGAACAAACGAGAAGACTATATACTTGAGTGCTTTCCGGTTGATCGAAATGAGTATAACGGATAACCCCAAATACATTCCTGTGAGCGCAACTTCTATCCATCGGAATACATTCCAGCTACCACCAAAGAACACCAGAAACGGATAAAACAATACCCGGAGTAAGCCGGTACCGGCCAGGTTATTGGCCGACGCCTCATACGTTCCTACCGATTGAGAGTTCACCGTGACGACATTAAACCAATAGTCCCCGACGTTGTGGTACAAAAGGACCCCCGCGGACATAAGAAGCAACAATATGACAGACCACCAGCCCCAGACGGTTTTGCGCGCGTACCACACGATTGCACCAAAAAGAAAGAGGGCGATAGGAACGTACGGTTCGCGGGAAAAAACGATAAACCACGTCAGGTTGACCGAAAACCAGATATCAAGCGGAGAAATTTTTTTCCTGTGCATGAATTCCCATACGACACCCCACACATAGACGAGTGGATAGATGATCATGGATTCCGACAAAAATCGTTCCCCAAAGAGGTACCCTTTCGTCGTTTCAAACAAGAGCGCAAAACCAAATCCAACGATGCCGAATCGAAGAACCAGTAGGAAATCAAAAAATATGGCAAAGTAGATGAGGAACATGCGGTGTTGGTAAAGAAGCATATAGATGCTTTCCGGTTTCGTCACAAGCTGAATACCCGCACTTATATACGCGGTGAGGGGCTGATGATTAAAAAAGATTTCACTAAATAACTTCTTGCCGCTTGCGACAAAATATCCCCCCATGTAGTTAAAGCAGTCATCGAAGCATCCAAATGCCCCGATCCTATCGCGGTAAACGGATCGTAGAAATACCCAAAGAGGAATAAGGAAAAAAACCAGGAGCAATCGGACCGCGATAATCCGAAATAATGGCTTTTGGTACCAATAATTAGTCTTGTCGGACATTTCTGTTTTCTATGGCAGTTTGTTTTGCCTTCGTCCCGTACAAATCACCGCGCGGCCGCTTGCTTGGCGGGATCACGAGCTGGGTCGCCGCCGCGGCAGCCTTTTGCGCAATACCCTGTTGCCTCTTCTCTTCCTGCTCTTGTTGCAACCGTTCCCAGACGGAAAGCTCTTTCCGCTTTACCTTGCCACCGGCAAGTTGCTTGAGCGCCTCGTGGGCCATGGCTTTTCGTATCCGTTCATCTTTTTCAATATCAATTTTCTCCCACGCACCAACAGGCGGAGAGGCGCCACCTGCAGAGGACGTTGTTTGTTTCTTTTGTCCCTGCGTATTGGTGGCGTTTACACCCAAACTCTCCAAGGCCTTTCCGGCGATGTCTTTGGGGACTTTGGCCACTTCCCCACCCACCTTTTTCCCTATCCCGCCAAGTTCACTGATGATTTGTCCCGGTACACTGTTTGCCATATAGTTACGATAATCCTAATTGAACCTTTGCCTTCTTACTCATCTTTTCGGGCGACCACACGGGTTCAAACGTCAAATCAATATCGACTTTTTTGACTCCTGCAAGCTTTCCTACCTCTTCTCGTATCGGCATGGCTATTTGATCAAAAAGCGGGCACCCGACAGACGTAAGCGTCATAAGTATCCGGACCCGTCCACTTTTGGGGTCCACGTCTATATCGTACACCAACCCTAGCGCAACAATCGATACCCCGATCTCGGGGTCGGGTATCGTATCCAGGACTTTTTCAATCTGCTTTTTGGTAACCATCATAATAAATAATAAGCAATAACAAATAAGCGAATAATCAATAAACCAATAAAAACTAAAAGTTTTTCTATTGCTTATTACTTTAATATTGCCGTCTCCCCTCAAGCGCACGTGTGAGCGTCACCTCGTCAGCGTACTCTATGTCTGCTCCCACCGGCAACCCATGCGCCAAACGAGTCACTTCAACTTTTGACTTTTGACTTTTGACTTGCTTGGTAATATACATCGCCGTTGCCTCCCCTTCCATATTGGGATTGGTCGCAAGAATAATTTCCGCTATCCCATTCGTACTCCGCTTGACAAGATCAGCGATGTAAATCTCATCTGGTCCTATGTTATTCAGGGGGTCTATGGCGCCGTGAAGAACATGATACAGACCGTGATACTTGCCCGTGCGTTCTATGGAAAGCACATCCGTCGGCTGCTCAACGACACAGATTATCGTGCTATCGCGAGAGGGGTCACTACAAATAGCACACGGGTCACGTTCCGCGACGTTTTTACAAATGGAACAAAGTACCGTGTCGCTTTTGAGGTGTGACAGATGCGCGGCAAAACTATCGAGTTCATCCTGCGGCACATGTAAAAGATAAAACGCCAGCCGTTGAGCGGTCTTTGGACCCACTCCGGGAAGTTTTTCAAAGGACTCAATAACTTTTGAGACTGCTTTGGGAAGAATAGCCATAACAAATTGTACCGTCTATTCTACCTCACCAGCGTGGAGATTGCATCGGCCACAAGCGGAGCGATGGAAACGATGTGGAGTTTATCAAATTGTCTCTCTTTTGAGTGATCGATGGAGTTGGTACACACCACTGTCTCAATCGGTGCATGAGAGAGCCTTGAGACGGCTTCCCCGGCAAATACGCCGTGGGAGGCAAGAACGACGACGGACGTACAGCCGGCATTACGTAACGCTTCGGCGCTTTGCTCGGTCGTTCCCCCAGTTGAGATGATGTCGTCTATGACGATTGCCGTTTTCCCATCCACGTCTCCGATAATCTGATACGTTTCACTCGTGTCGTGTTTATCCAAAAACCGCCGCTTTTCGAGTACCACCATGGGGAAATCCAGAAGGTACGCCAAGTTCCTCGCCCGTTTCACCCCACCCACATCGGGAGAGACGATAACGCCGTTTTTTATGTTCATTTTCTTCACTTCCTCAGCTAAAACGCTAAGCGCGGAAATATGCGTGACCGGCACCTGGAAAAATCCCACAATCGCATCGTTATGGAGGTCTACGCAAATCATCTCGGAAAACATGCTCACTTCCAAAAACTTCGCAATGACGCGGGCAGAGATCGGTTCTCCCGGACGATGAAGCTTATCCTGGCGGGAATACCCCATATACGGGATGACCGCAATCATTATTTTCGGTGCACTCCGTCTGATCGCATCGCCCATAAGCACCAACTCCATAATATGCTCATCCATGGGATGAGAAAGTGACTGGATGACAATGACCGTTTTATCGCGAACGTCCTCTTGTATCCATGGCCGCAATTCCCCATCAGCAAACCGCGTCAGATCCACTTTCCCCAAAGGAGCGTTTAATAATTTAGACACTTCGTGGGCAAGGGGTAAATTGCTCGAGCCGGAAAAAAGGAGAAAATCTTTCATGTATACGACTATACTACTGCGAAATATTTACAAAGAAAAGAGGGCAAGAACCCGTTTATCCATGAGGGAATCGACCAGGAGACTGGGATGTTCCGCTTTCAAGAGTTTTTTGGGCCCGTGCATACCGGTCGTCACGCCGATCGTATAGGCCCCAATATCCTTCCCGCAGCGGATGTCATGCACCGTGTCGCCGATGACAGTTATTTGGTTGCTTGTAAACGTTTGATGCAATTCTTCTTGCGCTTTTGCAAACACCAACCGCGCAAGTTCGATTCGACTCTCGGCTTCATCGCCATAGAGTCCGAAATGAAAATATCCAGAGAGTCCCGTATGCTCAAGCTTCCATTGGGCAATCCGCTTGGCATTACCGGTAATAATACCCAAGAAAACATCGTTCTTGCCAGACAACCGTGAAACCAACGCCACAGCGTCGTCAATCGGCTTAAAAAGCCTATGAGCTTTTGCCCACTCGGTGAGCTGATCGTGCATATCGTTAATATAGAGGGGAAATCTGTCCAAAAACTGTTGCCGGCTGATATCAAACTTTTTGGCAATATCCCACGCGAGGTGACGGTCTATGGTGCCATCGTATTGGGCAATATCAAAATCAGCCGGAATATGATACACTGAAGTAAACGCGCGGATATATTGCTCTTCCCAACGCTGCGGACCCACGTGATAGATGAGCGTTCCGTCTATGTCAAATAAAACGAGTCTTGAGTTCATAAAACTTTATAACCGTTATATGATCTTCCCCGGGTATTCTCTGAGGGCTTTTGCAAGAAGGTCTATACACCGCGTAAGATCCTTTGTGTTTATGACGTAGGCAATCCGTACCTCGTTTCTTCCTAAACCCGGCGTTGCATAAAAGCCAGCAGCTGGCGCCACCATAACCGTCTCTCCATTATCTCGAAAGGTAGTAAGTAACCACGAGCAAAATTTCTCTGTATCATCAACTGGCAACCCCACAATCGCATAGAATGCCCCTTCGGGCTTTGGGATAACGACACCTGGAATCTTCTTTAGCCCCTCGTAAAGCACATCTCGTCGTTTTTCAAATTCGTCATGGATGTCTTTCATAAATGATGCGGGAACCTTAGTAAGTTGGGCCGCAACCATCTGGTCCACGAGGCCGCTACTTAACCTCCCCTGACCCATACGCAACACGCCTGCCATAATATCGGCGTTTAATGAAACAATCGCACCTAAACGCGCTCCGCACAAGCTATATCGCTTGGACATGCTGTCAAGGACGATCGCCTGCTTGGGGATTTCCTTCATATACGAAAGAAGCGATACCTGCTTCCTGCCGTCGTAGGCGTACTCGCGATAGACTTCATCCGAGAGTAAAAAGAGTCCGTGCTTTTTGGCGAGCGAAACCAGCATATCCATTTCATCTTTGGTAAATATGGTGCCCGTCGGGTTATTGGGCGAGCAAAAAAGGATCGCTTTGGTTTTCTTCGTGATGTGTTTTTCTATCTCCGCCTGACGAGGCAAATGGAAGCCGTTCTCTATAAACGTCCGGATAGGAACGAGTTTGACGCCGTTTACCGTCGCATAGGTATTGTAGTTTGCGTAAAACGGCTCAAACACGATGACTTCATCGCCCGGTTCGCAGGTCGCAAAGAGAGCCATGGAAATACCCTCTGATCCGCCGCTCGTTACCTGAATATTAGGGATATCGATGAAGTGAAATCCGATGTGGTGATAGTACCATTTGAGCGATTCCAAAAACGCCGGTTCCCCCTGCGACTGACTGTACGAAATGGGACTCACCTTCCAGGTTTTTAATACCTTCATCATGACATCGGGCGTTTTTATGTCCGGATCTCCGATATTGAGGTGATACACTTTTACTCCGGACTTTTTTGCCGCCGTAGCCAGGGGGACGAGTTTTCGGATAGGAGAGGCGGGAACCTGGAGAAGTCTTGTTGATACGGAATACATAAAGATGCAACAAAATCCAAAACCCAAATGTCAAATGTCAAATCAAATCCAAAGCTCAAATTTGATATTTGAATTTTAAACTTGATTTGAAATTTGGATTTTGATTTTTGGATTTATTTTTACTCCATCGCTTCAATACTAAACTCTTCCTCGGTACCCGGTTTGCCCATCTCTTTCCATGCCGACAGCCCGCGCAGGAATAGTTCCATAAATCGGTCACGGCCGCCGGATGACCCCGGGGCAAATGCCAACTCCCCTTCCCGCACGCTAAACGTCCCGTCGGAGTACCAGGCGGTCCGCTTCATCGAGCCAATCGTCACGAGAAATGGTTGTCCGGACTTATATTTCTTCATTTCTGATGCGCGAATGGTCGTTTTCATATTGCCGTACCCGTCTACCCATGCGATACGATGCGACGGCACTTCGGGAATAACGGAAACATCTAATGTCTCTCCGATAAACTTTTCTTCGCCGCGGGCGATCCCGATCACCGCCTCGGGATAAAAATCCCGCGAACGGAACTGTGACCCTTTATTGGATACATTTACCCTATGCAATGCCTTAATATCGCGTTTGATAAACGAAAAACAAAATCCTGCATTCACGCCCACCACTTTTACACCATTTTTCAGAAGCGCATAAATGAGGTGTTCTCCTTCATTGTCGTCGCGGGATTCTTTATTATCCTGCCGAGGCGCTGTGTTCGTATAAATAATCATGTCTGGAACGGGGTTGACGAGAGCATACTGTGCGGTCCAAAAGCCGGTGGCAATGGTGCTAAATGGAGGGACGCTTGTCCGGACAACGCGCGCGGGGCGATATAAAAGGGTAAGCTTTTGAATGACCTCGCCGAATGCTGGGTCACTGATACCGTAGTCTGCGATAAGCTGGATGAGTGACGGTTCGCTCATGACCAGCGTATTGTACCAGGACTATCTAAAACTATCAATTATCTGCTAAAAAATTTACCCTAAAGAATAATGAGCATTTGTATAGTATGTTAAACGCTTATTATCAACAATAAAGCCTAACCCCGAAGACGTCGGCACAGATATAAATCCCTCTTTATCCACAACATAACTGGGATTGATAATATCTTCTTTGTAAAAAATTGCGCTTGGCGACATATCCGCAGGCATGGAAAATCCGGGCAGCGATGCGATCGCTATGTTAAAACTTCTGCCGATCCCCGACTCGAGCATTCCGCCGCACCAAACAGGCACACTGTGCTTTTGGCAATATTCATGAATCTTCATGGATTCCACCATGCCGCCCACCCGGCCGGGCTTGATATTAATTATTTTGCATGCGCCGATTTCAACCGCTTTTCGCGCATCATCTACAGACAAAATACTTTCATCAAGACATATCGGCGTTTTAATTTGTTTCTGGAGCGTTGCGTGGTCAATGATATCCGTGTCTCCGAGCGGCTGTTCTACCATCATTAACTCATAAGTATCGAGCTTTTTGAAAACACCGACGTCCGCAAGCGTATACGAGGAATTGGCGTCCACCATGAGTAAAATCTTGGGAAACTTTTTCCGTATCGCACTAACCAACTGAATATCCCATCCCGGCTTAATCTTTACTTTTATGCGCTGGTATCCTTCATCTAATCTGAGCTGAATTTCCTGCATCGTTTCATCTTCTGTAGGATAGATGCCTATACTTTCGCCTATGGCAATTTTCGTTTGAGTACCGCCGAAAAGAGCAGATAACGATTTTTTCTGCTGCAGCGACCACGCGCACCAAAATGCACTTTCCAGTCCGCATTTGGCAAAATGATGCCCACGGACATGCTGATAGCTAGCGACAAACTCATGAGGAGACTCAAAATTTTTTCCTATCACCTGGGGAATCAAAAATTGCCGAAGCATGAGCACTGTCGTATCAACCGTTTCATAGTTATATAAAGGCGTTGGCAGCGCGGCAGCTTCTCCCCACCCCACTAACCCATCCGAAGAGGTGAGCTTGAGGATAACAGTGGAACGGTTTTGAATTGTTCCAAAACTCGTCACAAATGGATGGATAAGCGGCAAATCGACGACGAATATTTCAGCTTTTTGTATTTTCATAGACGATGTCTAGGAAATTTTTCAGTATTCCCCGCGCCTGCTGTGTCGGATGGATGCCTTGTGCGATCTTTTGCGCATCTAGCCCTTCTTCGCGTAGTATATCCTTACGATACTCGACAACCTTCTTTAATACCTCGGCATCCAGTTCCGGATGAAACTGCACACCCCACGTTTTATCTTCGCCCATCCGAAATGCCTGCACGCCATACTTGTTTTCCCCTAAAACCTTTGCTGCCTTCGGAAGCTTGACGACTGCGGATTTATGACTTTCTTGCACGGATACCGTTTTTGGTAGTCCGCGAAAAAGCGGATCACCAGCGGCAGCATCCACCAACGAAATGCTGCACGTGCCCATTTCCCTCCCTTTTGGATTTGGCGTCACCGTACCACCGAATGCCTGTGCGATGATCTGATGCCCGAAACAAACTCCTAAAACCGGAATACCCTGGCGCTGTGCTTGTTTAACCCACCCGGCAGTAGTCGTAATCCATGAATCACCGTCATACACTTCTTTAGACGAACCTGTCACAATAATGCCGTCAATGCTATCCAGACTGACCGGAAACTCATTGGAAAAGACGCGATACGTCCGCACGGTAAGCTTTGGATCGATTCCGGCCAAGATATCTGCAAACCAGGATGCCTGTGCTGATTTATTTTCAAACACCGGCGACGGCGGATTCGCTTCAAAAATGGCAATTGTTTTAGATGAGTCCATACCCACCTTTTTCCCATTGATGGAGATATTGATCCTGCTCTTTCGTTAACGAGTCTATAGAAATGCCCATTGCCTTAAGCTTAAGCCGCGCAATCCACTCGTCAATTTCACGCGGAACGTCGTATACTTTATTTTCCAATTTCCCTTTGTGTGTCACCAGATATTCAGCAGCCAGCGCTTGATTAGCAAAACTCATATCCATCACTTCTGACGGATGTCCTTCAGCGGCGGCGAGATTAGTAAGCCTACCTTCTCCGACGAGGTAAATTCTGCGTCCATCTTTGAGCACGTACTCGTCCAGCGAATGGCGAACCCGGGTTTTTGTTTTTGTCATTTTATCCAACGCCACCAGATTTAGCTCGACGTTAAAATGGCCGGAGTTACCGATAATTGCCCGGTCTTTCAATAGCTTGAGCGCATTTTCGTCAACCACGTGCATATCGCCCGTCACCGTAATAAGGATATCCGCTATCCTGCACGCGTCAGCTACAGGCATCACCCGATATCCATCCATGACTGCCTCAAGTGCCTTCACCGGATCCACCTCACAGACAACGACGTCGCACCCCATACCTCGTGCCCGCATGGCGACTCCCTTACCACACCATCCGTATCCCACAACAACGAATACCTTACTTGCCAGTAAGATATTTGTTGCCCGCAGAATGCCATCGATGGTTGACTGACCAGTACCATACCGGTTGTCAAATAAATGTTTTGTTTGTGCGTCATTGACTCCGATAACCGGAAATCGCAATAGCTTAGCGGATTCTAGACTCCGCAGGCGGTGGAGTCCTGTCGTCGTTTCTTCTGTTCCTCCCAGCATTTTTTTTGCCAAATCCGGATATTTTTTATAAATGACGGAAATAAATTCAGCTCCGTCATCGATAGCGATATCTGGTTTTCTGTCTATTGCGTAGGCGACGTTCTTTTTATTTATCTCACGGTCAATATTTCGCGCTCCGAACGTCATAACGCCATAATCCGCAACCATCGACGCGGCAACTTCGTCCTGCGTGCTTACCGGATTACCGGAGTGAGCCAGCACCTCAGCGCCTCCAGCAACGAGGGTATTCACGAGTACTGCAGTTTCCGAAGTAAGATGGCAGGAAATATCTATTTTAATTCCTTTAAGCGGCTTCTCCTTGTTAAATCGATCATGAATGAGTTTCAGTACGGGCATGTGCGACTCTGCCCACGTGATGAGCTTTTTACCCTCCGCAGCTAGAGCCAGATCATGAACATAATGAGCAACCGCTTTGTTGTGAGCCATAGAGCCTCCTCCTGACGATAATTTTATATGCTGAATGACACCTCTCACTTCATCAAATACCTGTTGCGCCTCTTTCGCCGACCTACCGATACATATAACGTCAAAACGTCCTGCATCACGAAGCGCACCTGTATTATATACTACTGTGCCCGCGCGTTTTCCGTTCATGGGGTAAAGGTAATCAGCAAGCGCACGCTGAACCGTTTCAAACGCGGCGCCTTTCCATAAGGGTACGCTAAAATCGCACGCACGATAAAACATCCCGTCAAGCCTCCCTCCATTGAGCTTCTCAGCAATAACTCGCGGATAAGCCGTCGCGGGTTTGCGGATGTTTGCTTCCACCCACAAAATAGATCCATCTTTTAGGATAATCGAATCGAGACCTAAAAACCCCATAAATCCCTTCTTAGCAAGTGCTTGCGTAAAAAGCGTCGCCTCGCGCAAAAACTGTTCTTTTTGCTTCCTGTTCAGCGTCGCGACGGGATAGGAACAGCCAATATACCATTTTTCCTCACCCTCCAATAATTGATCTTTCATCGAAAGGACGATAACCTGACCCTTTGGCGTCACTTCCAGCTGGATACTGGGAGAAGCGACGACACCATCGACCCATTCCTCTATCGTAACGGCGCTCTTCACGCCAAACTGCGGGAGCTTGAATATCGCGGTTTTTATGTGCGCGAGCTGTTCCTTTTTGGAAAGAGCCAGAAATTGATCTTTTTGAAAAGGCGTCTGCCCTGCGCCGGATACCCCTTCGTCTATCTTCACAATCACTTTGGACACACCGGCGCCAAAAAGTTGAAGGATGCGTGTTCGCGCTTCTTCAGCCTCGCCCACCGATTCAAATCCGCGCGGCACGGGTATCTTTAATTTTTTCGCGAGCTTCCGGAATCCGCTTTTGGTGCCATACATCATACCCAAACGGGAATCGGTATATACCGGCAGATTCACGCGTTTGCCGAATAACGTTTCTTCTTGAGTACTCTGATACGTATCAACGTACGTGGCGTTTGCGCGTTTGATTGCGGCAACGACATGCGGATCATAAAAAATACTCTTATACGTATACCCATCAAGCGACGAGGGCGACACGAAGGTGACGCGCGAAAAATCCCACCCAAGACTCGCAAGATACGCCAAAAATGATTGCTCCGGCGGCCGTCTTGTGACTACTACGTCGCCGGGACGGGCAAACACAATACCCCGCTGATCAAAATCCAATACGCCCGGCACGTTCTCTATCCCCTTAAGCGTCAGGTTATGAAGAATGACCCCGGGGAGAGACAAATCTATCCGTAATGTAGTATGCATGCGCTAGTAATGGGCAGAGCGAATATAAATCCGATTATATGTCGCAAAATCGTTTTAATCAACAAACTGTGCTACAGCCGTACCTGCGTTCCAAAATTTTCCTCGTACCGCTTCATAAACTCTTTTTTTGTAAACTCATGCGTCTGCGTACCGTATTTTTCTATGGTATAGACTGCCGCAGTGGATCCCATCTGTCCGCAAATCGCAAGTTCCAAGGTTTCTTTCCACTCGGAAACCCTAGCCATACCACTCTCACACACGTTATTCTCTGTTCTTTTTTGATCCCTTTTGATATCTTGATTCCCGGAATCAATGGATCAAAATGTATCGCTACAAGGATATCGTTTCGCCGAAGTTCTCTTTATAGCGGCTGATAAACTCTTTTTTTGTGAAATGGTGCGTCGTCGTGCCGTACTTTTCTACGGTATAGACGGCGGCGGTAGAACCCATTTGTCCGCAAACCGCCAATTCATCCCCGTTTAGCTTCAAAAGGCCTCCCCTTAAAGGCCTGCCCGCCGGCAAGACAGAGGTCTCCCGTTGGGCAAGGAAGTGAAGATAGCCGGCGACGAAACCCGCCCGATAGACATCACCTGCACCGGTTGGATCACTAGTATTTTCCGGTTTTGCGGGTTTGATGTGTATGGCCTCATGACGCGTCTCGATGAT
The DNA here is from genome assembly GCA_964582845.1 of uncultured Gammaproteobacteria bacterium. Taxonomy (GTDB): domain Bacteria; phylum Patescibacteriota; class Microgenomatia; order UBA10105; family UBA927; genus CAZOTW01. The sequence continues at coordinate 14,987 of CAZOTW010000009.1, read as the reverse complement.
GGAGCCTTTTGCACCCAACGTCGTCACCAGAATCGGTACCATCGCGATAAGTTCTTCATGGGAAACACCAAGTTTTTGCTCAATAAGTGCAATTTCGTAATCATTGCCTGTCAGAATCTGGGCCCCGCCAATCCCCTCCTTTAACTCACCGTCAGAAAACGTGCCGATTTGGAACGATGGATCATAAAGATATGGCACGCCAAGAGTTTTACACTCTGCTACATACTGTTTCATGGCCTCCGGCTCCGTGGGTGCCAGAACTGCGAAGTTTTCAGAAGACCTCTTCTTGCCTCGCAAGACGAGGTCTTGCAAGGCATCGCCCACAGAGAGTTTTTTTGCATATTTCGTGGCGCCCAAAAAAAATGAACCGATCTGGCTGTCTCCCTGGTCAGTTACCACAAAGTATGCGCTCGTCGAAACATCCCTATGTGTCTCAATAAAGGTCGTGTTAATCTCGTGTTTTTGTAAAAACGTTTTATAGGGTGCAAAATCGTTACCGACAGGCGCCAAAATATATGGTTCAACGCCAAGGAGCTTGAGTGTGTAGCCTATGTTCCCCGCAGTTCCTCCGTACTGCTTACTTAAGTGGTCGACCAGGAAACTAAGCGAAAGAGAGTGGATCTTGTCTGCCATGATCCGGTCGGCAAATCGGCCGGAAAAATCCATGATGTAATCAAAACTCAATGTCCCGGTGACAGCGACATTCATTATAAGCTCAAATACCAAAACTCAAATACCAAAATAAAAATAAAGATCAAAATTTCAATATATAAATTAGGATTTTGAATTTGATTTGAATTTTGGATTTTGAATTTTGGGCTTCTGTTTACTATCCCATGGTCTTTGACAATTCTGCAAGCTTGGAAGCCGCGGCCTGTTGGGACTTTTTGATCGCTTCATTGATTGCCCGCTTGACGTCTTCCTGTGACGCGCCGTCAATCTCTACTACTTTCACGTTTTGGTTCCCATTGATAACGACACGTACGCCACCCTGCCGCACTTCAAACTCTTCTTTTTCCAGCGCCTGCTGGATTTGCATGGCCTGCTTACGCATCGCATTGACGTCGCCTAACATTTTAAATGGATTCATCATAGATTGCTCCTTTCATCACTAATAAATATTACAAATCTACAAATAAGCAAATATGCAAATAAATGTTTGAATACATTTAATACATTAAATAATTACGTCATTTATTTGTAGATTTGTAGATTTGCTTATTTGTTTATTTTTTCCCTAAAACTACCTCTACCCTCACCTTCTCCCCGAATAATTTTTTCAGCACCCCGGCTAACATATCTTTTGTTTTTGGCTCGGATAACTTCTCTTTATGAAATGAATAGAAGGCCTCGACGGTAACTATACCACCATCCACTGCCATAGGTCTAGTAGACCGCATAACGCCCGCAACGGAGTGATTATACGGTTTGAGCTCTGCTATGACGTCGGACCAATGCTCTTTCAATTTTGCCAGCGTGAGAAGCCCAGTGGCAACCTGCTGCACTTGACTCATGATGGGTTCCAACGGTTCCCCTTGCGCTTTCTTTGAGGCAGATGCCCCAGATGCGCCGGGTTTAACACTGTGATCAGCCGACACTACTTCCGGAGACCCGCTTTTCTCCTCACAAAACTCTACAACTGCAAGCTCCAATGGCAACTGGGGTATGGGCGAGCTTTTCATTTCCGAATACGCAAACGAAAGGGCTTGTGTAAGCCTCTGAAGCTCCCCAACGCTCCAATCGTGACTCTTTGATGGATCTAGAATCGTTGTAGTGAGCAACTCGTGTATTTTGGAAAATATCGCTCCGAGAAACGCCCGTATGTCTCTTCCTTCTTTGACTAGCGATTCGACAATCCGTAACGCATCCTGGGCATTTCTCTTGGCAAGCGAGTCAATAAACTTCGTCTCAACGAGCGAATCGGTAACGGGCAAATAAGTATACACTGATTCTTTCGTTATCGACGTCGTATAGAGACTGAGTTGTTCCAGCAACTTTACCGCGTCGCGAAAAGAACCATCCGCAAACGTGGTGATAAGAAGCAAGGCATCTTCATCGATATGGAGTTTCTCCGCATCTTTGATTCGGCCAAGGGCTTTCCGTAACTCATCTTGTGACGCCTTGCTAAAACTAATTGCCATGCATCGGGATTTTATCGTCACGGGTACTTTTTGCGGATCGGTGGTCGCAAGCACAAATACTACGTGCTGCGGCGGCTCCTCAAGGGTTTTCAGGAGGGCGTTGAACGCTTCCGTCGTGAGCATGTGCACCTCGTCGATAATATAGACTTTGTAGGTTGCCGAAGCGGGCGCCAGTCCCACGGCCTCCCGCAGGAGCCGTATCTCATCTATTCCCCGGTTACTGGCGGCATCAATTTCCAACACATCCAAATTTCGCCCTTGGGCAATCGAGACACACTGTTCACATGCCCCGCATGGCCCCGCTTTGGCGGGTTTCGTGCAGTTGAGCATTTTCGCAATGAGCCTAGCGGCTGTGGTCTTTCCGGCCCCGCGGGGACCGCTAAAAAGAAACGCGTGGGGTAACCCTTTTTTGCCTTTTTGGAAAAGATGGAGAAGTTGCGCTTTTACCGACGCATTATCAATTTCTTCAATAACCTGTGGGCGATATGTACGATAGAATGACATAAAAATACTATCAATCTACAAATAAACAAATCTACAAATCTACAAATAAATGACGTAATTATTTAATGTATTAAATGTATTCAAACATTTATTTGCATATTTGCTTATTTGTAGATTTGCTTATTTCTTCTTATTCCGGGTGGTGTATTCCCAACAAGTGGTTAAGCCCGTGAAGCACCAAAAAGACGATCTGGTCATCCACCATCTTATTTTCCGCTGCCGCTTCCTCTACTGCCTGGGGATAGGATACCACAATATCGCCGAGGCGGAGTACGCCGTCGGGAGACTCGACAAAGGGCGTCCCGTCATGCGTCGGATCGTTTAACCCAAACGAAAGTACGTCGGTGGCATAATCCTTGTCTCTATACTGTTTGTTGAGCTGCTTCATCTGCCGGTCGCCAACAATACTCACGCTCACCTCGGTATCACGCTTGACGGTATCCGAAAGCGCATCAACGACGGCCTTTTGTATTTTATTGCGGCCGACAGGGAAATGTGATTCTGTACGAACTAACACAGTAATCATAAGAATTAAATTTCAAAGCACAAAGCTCTAATGACAAAACAAATCCAAAATTCAAATGAGAAATTTGAAATTAAACCTTTGAATTTATTTTGGATTTTGGATTTAGGATTTTGGATTTATAGATATCATCTGCTTAAGCAATCTCGCTACTCTTCCTCCATCCGCTCTACCGGCCACGGTCGCCATAGCCTGTTTCATGAGAAGTCCAAAATTGGTTTCTCCCGTGTCTACCACCGGGGCAAGAATTTTTCTAAGGTCTTCATCGCTTATCTCCTTAGGTAGCATTTCCTCTAAAATCGTCAGTTGTGTTTTCTCGCGGGCAACCAAATCTTCCCTTCCGGCTTTTTGGAACGCCTCAATGGATTCCCTGTGGGTTTTTGCCTGCTTTTTCACGACATCGATAATATCGGCGTCTTTAAGCGATGTTTCCCACGCATTCCCGTATTTGGCAATTGCGCTATTTCGGATGCCGGATACAAGAAACCGCAGTGTTTCCACGCGTTCTCGTTTCCCCGCTTTGAGAGACGTATTAAGATCCGTTTGAAGTTGATCCATCAACATAAATTATCCTCTATTTGGATGACGTAAGCGCCTGGCAAGTTCACGTTTTTTCTCTTTTCGAATCTCGGCAGGTTTTTGATAAAATTCGCGCTTTTTGAGATCCTGTAAAATACCCTCGGCCAATACCTTACGGGTAAATTTTCGGATGAGCGAATCAGATGAATCTCCAGGTTGTGCTTTGACAAATACCATACAACGACACACACCTCCTTTAGAAACTCTTAACAAGTCTTCGAGTTTAGAGTTTCTTAAGCCCTCCAGCAAACGCTCCGTGAGCCGTGAACGAATAGTTCTGAAAAGGCGAACGGTAAGTTGCGGAGGGCATACTCACAAACACTGGCGTATTATACCACGGAATGTAGGCCAAAAGACCTAGAGATTTCTGTGCTTCGATACGGATCCAAGAATGTGAATATGCACGTGATCGATGATCGCAGTACCTTTCCCGTTATTCACGATTCGATAGTTGGCGATATGTTCCTGTTTGATAATCATTTTAATAGTTTGAAATAGTTTGGTAAGTAACGCATCTTCCACTTCGACAAGCTCGCTAATGTGCTTCTTGGGAATCACGAGTAAGTGGACCTGCGCCTGCGGATACATATCTTTGATAACGATAACATCGGTATCCTGAAATATTACAGTTCGGGGAAGTTTTCCGGCGATAACATCACAAAAAATACACGATTTCATCGTTTTTTCCTTCCCCCTTTCCCCTTCACCCTGCTTTACAGTTTATACCCTATTGCTCTCAAAAACTCTTTCCGCTTGGCTACATCCTCTTTTGATTCGACACCTTTGGGCGACTGCCCATCGATAACGCCAAGGACACCCCCTCCGAGCTTGGTTTCGGCGACAATGACGTCACACGCATTGGCCGTGGCGCAAAAAATGTGACAAACCTCGGGAACCATCTTTACGGCATTTAATACGTTGATAGGAAACGCGTTATCGAGAAATATAAAAAACGTGTGCCCTGCGCCGACTTTTTTCGCATTTTCTGTCGCAAGTTTTATCATCGCGTCACTTGTTCCACTATTTCTGATTAATCTATCTCCCGAGGCTTCGCAAAATGCGATCCCGAATTTAATCCCCGGCACCGCGCACGCTAATGCCTCATGGAGATCTTCAACAGATTTAATAAAGTGCGTCTGACCGAAGATAAAATTTTTGGCCGCAGGATTGTGTACTCGAACACTAAGTAATCTCATCTCAAGCTACTCCCTCTAATACACCAACGTTTATCAGATGATCTTTCGCCGATAAAACATATAATATGGTGTCCGCATCCACCGTTTCTGTATCAAAACCAGTCGGTTTTGGCTTGACTAAATCCGTCGAAAAGAGATCTTCCTGCCGTTTAAATCCTAATGCATCCAACACTCCGACGAATTCCCTCTCATCACCCGACTCAAATGTAAGGGTAAACACCAAATCATGTCCGTCGTTGCTATTGGAAAAACGAAGTGCATCAACTGTGAGAGCATCGCTCACAGCTTTTGTCATATACTCATCAGATACCGGTCGATCTGCATCTCGAAATAACGTAAGGTCACGAACCGTCACATGGGGACCTAATAAATTAGGAAATGTATCAGACATGGCCTTTCGTTCAGATTTCTCCAACGTCAATGTCTGCACGTACGCAGCTATTTTTCTTTTGCTATCACGTATTCCGTAAAACACGCTATTATCAAAAATGTCACTATCATCTCTACCAGCTGCCCCCTTTATATGAGAGAGGCAATATCGCACCTGTCCATGAGACGTCGTTCGGGGGCCTGCTAACTTTTTATTGATAGATTCTTCTTCTTTCGAATCTAGCCACTCTGCATACATCCTCACTGTTCTGAGTTCGATATACCCAACGGCTGAACCATCTGGAAATGGCGGAACTTCTTGTTTATGTCGGCGAAGCCTATGAACAGCATCTATTTTATCTCGATAAATACTCTTTGCCCGTTTTAACACATTAACTGATACTTCTCGTTCACTCATAGTACATTACTTACAGTTTTTAATAACCTCAATAATTTCCTTCAGCGTCTTTTTCGTCGGGCGCATATCGGGATTTTTGCTGCTGCCGTTTAATACCATGTGATGACTCGCGTGTAAAAACCATGTCGCATCCGGCTCATCACGTTTGAACGCATTATACAGCGGCTCTAAATCAATGTCATCTTTAGGAAGGGCTTTCACACGCAAATACCCCTTTTTGGGGTCTTTCCGTACCGCCACCACGTACCCCATCTTTTGGGCTACATGAACGACGTCATCGTTGGGCGTTTCTACGCCTATTCCCTTCCCCCACTTCGTTTGGAATTCAATACCTTTTTCCTTCAGCTCTTTTTCCGCCCACACTTTGTTTTGAAAAGATTTATATATGCCATCCAGTGCGTCCATCCCCATGGCTACGATCTTCATGGGATTATCCGCATACAAAAGCCGCCAGCCGTCTATCTGGGCTTCCAGTCCCAATTCCCAAAAATCCGCGGTCGGGTTAGGAAAAAAAACCTCACGGAAATGGTCAATATCGTTGATAACCGTAAGCAACCGCTCAAGGGCTGGATCGCCGGCCCCACGCTCTTTTTTCACTTCTTTATACACGAGAAGGGATGCGCAGGTATCTGCATTGGTCTGGTGGTGATCAAATTTTCCAAACCCCGTATCCACATGAATTATCTCGGGATTCGTATCCGGCGGCATATCATCAAGCGTTTTCCCCGCGGGGACAAACGCAAGCGATGCTTCCTCCCAGCCGGGAAAGAAAGTCTTGATAAGCCAGATACTCGCGATGGCATCAAGATCGGGGCCTATATGCGCAACAATCGTTTTCATCGGGCTTCAGTATACCGTTTTAGAAGTATGCAAACAAGAGATATGAAACGAATCTTAATACGCCTGGGCAAACATCCAGCGGTGGGTAGCGGGCTTGCCACAGTGGACGCAGACCCCTTTTTCTTCTTTGGCATCAAGTGGCAAACAACGCGTCGTTGCTTTGGTCTCTTCCTTAATCTCTTTCTCACACGCATCATTTTCGCACCAAAACGCCCGGATAAACCCGCGGTCTGTCGCCATAATATTTTTAAACTCGGCGAATGTTGATGCTTCGCGAATATTTCGTTCCAAAAAAGTCTTTGCCCGAGAAAACAGCGATTCCTGAATATCCTTCAAAATCTTCTCGGTGCGAGTGAGCATATCATCCCTCGAAACGACCACTTTTTCTCCTGTGTCACGCCGGGCAATCGTTACCGTTCTGTCTTTGACTTCCTTAGGCCCGACTTCAAACCGGACCGGCACACCCTTTACTTCCCATTCGTTAAACCGGCGACCAACACTTGGCTCTTCCCTATCGTCCAATTTTGTCCTTACTCCTCCGTTACTGAGCGTCTCTTTCATTTCGCCGCAATAGCGTAAAAGTTCCTTCGAGTCCGAACCGCTCTTTCCGATAGGCACGATCACCACCTGAGTTGGGGCCACTTTGGGCGGCAGAATGAGACCGTTATCATCCCCATGAACGAGAAATAATCCGCCAAGGCTTCTCGTGGAGAGCCCCCACGAGGTTTGCCAGCCGTACTCCATTTTCCCGTCTCTCGATTGAAACTGAACCTCAAATACTTTGGAAAAATTCTGGCCCAAGTTGTGTGACGTGGCGCCTTGCAGCGCTTTTCCATCAGGCATAAGCGGCTCTACTGCATAGGTGGCCTTTCCACCAGCAAATTTTTCCGTCTCGCTTTTCCGTCCCAAAAGAACAGGAATTGCATAATACTCCTCATAGACCCTACGGTACCATTCCAGTGCTTTCATAACCATATCCATCGCGTCTTTTTCTGTTTCATGAACTGTATGCCCTTCCTGCCACAAAAATTCTGAAGTCCGCAGGAAAAGGTACGTCCGTTTTTCCCACCGCACACAGTTATTCCACTGATTTATAAGAACCGGCAGATCGCGCCAACTATGAATCCATTTGGCGTACATCGCATACATGATCGTCTCAGATGTGGGGCGAACCACCAATGGATCTTTCAATTCTTCTCCTCCGGCCACCGTCACAACGGCAAGCTCCGGCGAGAATCCTTTAACGTGCTCTTTTTCTTTATCCAACAGGGAATGAGGAATAAATAACGGGAAGTAGGCATTTTGCACGCCCGCGGACTTCATGAAACCATTTAGAATCTCCTGGACCGTCTCCCAAATCGCGTAACCGTACGGCCGTATCACCATCGTACCTCTGACGGGTGCATAATCCGCAAGCTCCGCTTTTAATACGACGTCGGTATACCAATCCGACAAATTTTCCGATTTCTTTTTTAATTCCTTTTTTTCAAATTTTGTAGCCATACGTTCCTCCTTAATATAAATGATACTGTTTGATCTCTTGATCCCCGGGATCAATGTATCAATCTGATACTTTGTGTGCTAATAGAGTTTCCCTCCCGTTACTGCTTCGACTTTGTCAGGTATTATCAGTATACACTCATGCTCACTATCCGGCACGCCAAGCGTGAGCACTTCCGACACAAACGGCCCGATCTGGCGTGGCGGGAAATTTACGACACCCAACACTTTTTTGCCCACCAGACTCTCCTTTTTATAGTATTTAATCAGTTGCGCGCTTGACCGTTTCTCCCCAATTTCCGGCCCGAAATCAATCGTCAGTTTGTACGCAGGCTTCCTCGCTTGGGGAAAATCTTCAACGGCGATAATTTTTCCTACTCGAATATCCAGCTTTTGAAAATCATCATATGTTGCCATATATCTCTCCTTTTAACCAACAAAAAAGGTACCGTTCTTGTATAAGGCCGAGTCAGGCTCGGGGTACCACCTTATTTCAGTTAAAAGTCTATAAAGTCATAAAGTTTATAAAGTAATGACTTTACGGACTTTATGAACTTAGAACTTTCAACTCTTATTCGCTGCTATTACGGGCTTTACCCGTTCCGCTTCTTGGGCGGACAGCGTTAGCTCCGTTTGGGTTTCGGAGCCCTTACCCCATCTAAAACGGGGGTAAGCGCCTTTCTCAACTGATCTATACTATACTCCTCACGCTCATTTCGTGTCAATTCCTCCTGCCCGCTTATCCCCCGTGGGCGAGGCGCAACACATCATTAATCGAAATAAGAATAATGAGGATAAATAGGATAATCATGCCGATCTGGTGCGTAGACTGTTCAAAAGCCGGCCGCACTTTCCTCCCTAAAATTTTTTCAATCACGACAAATAAGAGCCGCCCCCCGTCAAGAGCTGGAATCGGCAGAATATTGAGTACCGCAAGATTCAGGGAAAGTATACTCATAAACTCCAGTACCGCAGCCCAACCAAACTTCACGGCCTGTCCCGTCACCTGCGCTATCCCGATAGGACCGGCTACATCGGCGCCGGGCGACTTGAGTTGGAGGAGTTTCCCCAACACCCCGCCTATAGACGCAAGCATTTCCCATCCGCGCACGAGATTGACCTTCACCGCTTCAAACGGAGCTTGTGTAATCGGGTATTTTTTCCGCATAAGATTGGAAATTGCAATGCCCATGGGGCCTTCTCCTTTGGGATATTCCTTGCGGGGTACGAGATTCACCCCAAATACGCGGCCTTTTCGATCGATCGTGAGCGTGACCTGTTCCCCTTTGTGCGCTTGGGTGATGTCGATAAGTCCTTTGGGAGTAGAAACCTCTTTTGTTTGAGAAACGCCTTTTTCCAGGTATGTGACGCTTTTAATGATGTCGTTTTGGACAATCCCCGCCGCTGCCGCTGGGCTATGAGCCGTCACCTCCTCGACATAAATATATTTCACTTGCTCATACACGCCTTGCGCGGTCAATAAATAGGTGGTTACGATGACGGCTAGTAAAAAGTTCATCGCGACTCCGGCAAGCAAAATTGCCGCGCGCTCTTTTTTACTCCTGGCCCAGAAATATTCTTTGACACTTTCCCCTTTTCCCTTTACCTTTTCCCCTTCACTCTCATCTTCTCCCGCAAGCTTTACGAACCCGCCGATCGGAAGCCAGTTGATGGAATAGATCGTCCCCTGTACTTTTTTCCCCCAAATTCGTGGCGGCAACCCGAACCCGAATTCCTCTACCTTTACCCCCACCCAACGGGCCATCATAAAATGCCCCAACTCATGGACAAAAACGAGAACGCTCAAAATGATGGCAAAAACGAAAAAAGTAAGTAGCATAGGATGGAAAATAAATAAGCTCAAAATCCAAAGCTCAAATGTCAAATCAAATCCAAAGCACAAAGTTCAAATAAAAAAACACCTTCCTATTTGAAAATTTTGACTTTGACCTTTGAATTTGTTTTGAATTTAGGATTTTGTCATTTGGATTTATACCTGAAGTAGTTCCTCCTCCTTTTTCTTGCCTAATGCATCAATTTCGGCAACCATTTCATCCGTCAATTCCTGTACGAGCCGTTCGCCGTGTTTCTGCTGGTCCTCGGAAATAGTTTTTGCATCTGCTTCCCGCGTCAAACCGTGCATGGCTTCCTGACGAATCTGACGGATCATGACGCGACCGGATTCTAATTTGGCTTTAGCGAGCTTGATATATTCCAACCGCCGTTCCTCGGATAGCGGAGGGATACTGATGCGTATAATTTCTCCATCAATTACGGGCGTGAGCCCCGTGTTTGCTTCCAATATCCCTTTCTCGATGTCCACAATAACGGATGGGTCATACGGCGCAATCACCAGTGTTTTTGCATCCATCGTGGTTATGGTAGCCATCTCCATGAGCTTGAGATGCTGACTCCCACCATAAGCCGCAATCACCATATGTTCAACAAGTGCGGGGGTTGCTCGTCCTGATCGGATGGAGGATAAATCGTTTTTCGATATCTCGAGGGCTTTGCGCATTTTTTCGTGCGCACGGCTTAGGATCTGTTCCATCGTGTCTGTATCTTACGAGAAGTGGGATAGCGAGTCAAGAAAGAAAACACGTTATTCATCAAGCGCCATGCGGGTAAACCGGGCCACGGTAATATTTTCTCCAAGTTTTGCGATTGTCTGTTTCACGAATGCTTCAATAGTAAGGGATGCGTCACGAATATACGCACCAGACAGAAGCGCACTCACGTTTTTAGGATCCATTGCCGCCACTTGAAGCGCCAATTCATGCGCGAGATATTTAAAATCATCGGTTCGTGCCACAAAATCCGTCTCACAACGAAGTTCCACCAATACCCCCACTTTGCCGCTATGAACATAGGATTCGATGAGCCCTGATGCGGTTTTCCGATCTTTCTTTTTAGCGGCTTTCTCTATACCGCGCTCCATCAAAAGCTTTTTTGCTTTCGCGTAGTCGCCATTTGCATCTTCGAGCGCTTGACGGCAATCAGAAACACCGGCGCTGGTTTCTTCACGAAGTTTTTTTAAGAGTGTGAGCGAGATATTCATAGGATTACAGTATAATTTTCAATTTCTAATTTTCAATTTTCAAAAAATGTTGCAATGATTCATTGAAAATTCAATGAAAATTGTAAATTGAAAATTAAAAATTTATTTCTCCGCAGACGTTTTGCGCTCGCGCTTGGGCTTCTCTTCCACTTTCGCCTTTTTCGATTCCGGTACCACAGCCGGTTTCTCTTTTAATTCTACCGCGACAGAGGTTTCCGTGGAAGCCTTCGCCGGTTCAACCTTTTTTGCCGCCTCTTTTTCGTCCTCTTTTGCTTTATGCTCTTTCCCCTCTTTAAACGCGTGGGCAATCGCCTGGACGATATAGGATATGGAGCCTACAGCATCATCGTTTGCCGGAATCACGTAATCGATCCCCGTCGGATCGGAATTCGTATCCACAATGGCGATAATGGGAACGCCCCGACGTATCCCCTCACGTACGGCAGCAATTTCTTTTTTGATGTCGACGACAAACAGTGCCGCCGGCACCGCGTTGAGATGCAGCACACCACCGTAATATACTTTAATGCGCTCCAGGTATCGGGCGAGTTTGGATTGCTCGTGTTTGGGGAACTTTTTCCATGCACCGCTTTGCAGTTCTTGGGCAAGTCTATTGATTTTTTCGATATTTTTATGAATTTGATCCCAGTTGGTTAAAAATCCGCCGATCCACCGAGCGACGAGATATGCTGCTCCCGCTGCCTCCGCCTCTTGTTTCACAATACCCTGCGCCTGACGTTTGGTACCCACGAACAACACTTCGTCTCCGCGTGTTGCGACGGACTTGACGTACTCCATGGCAGCCTCAAGGCCTGCTTGCGTCTTCACGAGATCGATAATGTGGATGCCGTCTTTTTCGGTATAGATAAATTGCGCGGCTTTAGGATGCCACCTTTCCGCTTTATGACCGAAATGACAACCTGCTTCCAATAGCGCTTGAAGCGTAATTTCTTGCATATACGTCAATTTTCAATTTCTAATTTTCAATTTTCAATCAATGTTCCAATAATTCATTGAAAATTCAATGAAAATTGTAAATTGTACATTAAAAATTCAAAAAAATAGGCGCGATACGCGCCCTATTACGGTAAGCGTATCTCTTTTGTCCTCCACTCAATAAAGGATTTCTCCCAGAGATACTGTTTGAGTGTGTGTAATAGAGCGATTATACACGATGCAGCGAGAACTTGCAACGCGCCTACGGCAATGGGAAGTGTGCACAAAGCGACTTTACTTCGCCAGCGATCGCGTGAAGTCGCCTGTTTCCTGCAAGCTCGGCCCGTGTTTTTTTCATAAATTCACTGCGCTCGAGTTTTTCACCCGGAAGTTGGTAACTGGGCACGGCTGCGATAGCTTGTGCAATCCAAAGTCCTACGTTCTTCATCTCTTTTTCTTTCATCCCGCGCGTCGTTATGGCTGGCGTACCCAGGCGAATTCCTGACGGGTAAAATGGCGGCATCGGATCAAACGGTACACCGTTTTTGTTCACCACAATGCCCGCTTCTTCCAGGGCAATTGCGGCAATCGCCCCATTGACGGATTTGTTGCGTAGGTCGATAAGGACCAGGTGATTATCGGTGCCTCCGCTTGCTAAATCAAAACCATGACGGAGCAATTCCTGGGCAAGCGCTTTGGTATTATTGACGATCTGGTGACCGTATTTTTCAAACGAGGCAGTCGATGCCTCTTTCAGCGCGACGGCTATTGCTGCCGTTTGATTATCATGCGGCCCCCCTTGAATACCGGGGATAATCGCACTGTCTATTTTTTTACCCAGATCCGGATCCTTCGCAAGCCCCTTGTGTGTCACCATAATCATGGCGCCGCGCGGGCCCCGAAGCGTTTTATGCGTCGTCGTCGTCACTATGTGCGCATACGGTACGGGGCTTGGGTGAACGCCTGCGATGACGAGCCCCGCAATATGGGCGATATCCGCCATAAGATACGCTCCTACCATATCGGCAATCGCACCGAATTTTTTAAAATCGATGATCCTCGGATATGCCGTAAAACCGCAAATTATGATCTTCGGTTTTGCCTTCTTCGCCAGGCGTTCTACCGCGTCAAAATCGATATAGCCGTCTTTCCCAAGCTCATACTGTACGGAAGTGAAAAATTTACTGGAGAAGGTGCGCGGTGCGCCGTGCGTCAAATGCCCCCCGAAGGCGAGTGACATCCCCATGATGGTATCTTTATATTCCAAAAGCGCCATGTAGACGGCTGCATTGGCGGGTGAACCCGAAAGGGGGTGCACGTTGACAAATGGAACCTTGAACAATGCTTTTGCCCGCTCCTGCGCAAGCGACTCAACTTCGTCAATCACTGCGTTCCCCTGGTAATATCGCTTTTTCGGATAGCCTTCAGAGTATTTGTTATTTAACACTGAACCAAGCGCCTCAAGGACAGCCCGCGAGGCATAATTTTCCGACGGGATCATCTCGAGAACATCAGTTTGGCGCTTTTGTTCGGCCTCAATAAGCTTGGCGATTTTCGGATCTACCTGTTGCAACGTTTTCATATATGTTTCTCCTTTAAATAATAATGTGGGCGGGTAATTGTACAAGTGAACAAAAAAACAGAGGGATGATTGAGGATGTATTAGATCATAGAATTACCTTCATACTAATGTATCGCAGGATTGTTTGCAAGAAACCGCAGATAAATGATATACAAGGATATAATTTGTTACATTGATTCCCGGAATCAGTCAATGTAGGATAGTGCTAATGCCTGCTCGAAATACATTTTTTATTCCCGGCTCCTACTATCATATCTACAACCGAGGGAGTGAAAAGCGAATCATCTTCGGATCACCACGTGACTACAACTTTTTTTTCACGAGAGTTCAAGAAAATGCCGACAAATTTTCAATCGATATTCTCTGTCACTCTTTCATGCCAAACCATTTTCATTTTCTGGTCAAACAGCGTGACAAACACTCGGTTTCTGTTTTTATGAACGCGTTACAGCTTGGCTATGCAAAATATTTCAACGTAAAATATCACCGCGTCGGCCCTTTATATCAAGGAAGGTTCAAAGCAAAACCCGTGGAGACTGATGAATATCTCTTACAGCTATCAGCGTATATCCATCGGCAACCTATCGCCAACGCATTTGGGTCTGAGAATTTTAAGGATTCCAAGAATCTGGTTCGTCAACAATTAGCTACGTTTCCTTATTCATCATATAGGCATTATATCGGTTTAGAAAACAATGGACTTACAAAGCCGGCGGAAATCCTAGCATATTTTTCAAAATCCAAACCCATGTTGACCTATAACGTGTTCGTGGAGAAATTCGAGCCAGACATTGAGATGCTTGCACCGCTGTTAGCTGCTATTGAATGATATGGTTTGATATCTTGATTCCGGGAATCAATAGATCAAAGTGTATAATTGGCCCCTGCGTTTTTGATGACAATGCTATGCGGATGGCTCTCGATAAGAGAAGCGGAGGTAATACGGATGCACTGGGCTTTTTGGGCAAACTCTTCCATGTTCCGTGCGCCGACATAGTAGAACGATGAACGCAGGCTACCAGCAATTTGCGTGAGGTAATCCGAAACCGCGCCTTTTTTCTTCACAAATCCCTCCACGCCTTCGGCAATAAGCTTCTTCTGCCGAGCATACTCCGCATCAAGTTTTGCTTCCGTTCGGCGCTCCCCTTCTGCATTGCCGTCACTGATCCCATGCCGCGATATGTTTTACAGGCAACGTTATCTATTGTCACCACATCGCCCGGCGATTCATCAAACCCGGCAAGAAGCGATCCCAGCATCACAGCCTGGGCTCCCACAGCGAATGCCTTGGCCATATCGCCAATCTGCCGGATGCCGCCATCAGCGACAATCGTTACATGT
>CAZOTW010000008.1:28757-31441 GCA_964582845.1 uncultured Gammaproteobacteria bacterium | reverse complement strand
TCAAGCGAAAACTGAGAAATCAAAATCCCCCGAAAATTGAGAAGTCAGTTTACATATTAACACTTGGCGTTTAGCCATTGACAACAAAGAGACATTGGAGTTAGGATAAGTAAAGAAGTTCGCAGCGAGGCGAATAATTACATATTTAGGTAGACAATGATGTCTCCCGAAGGGAAACCAACGGGGGATTTTTTGATGGTTAGTTAATAAGCGAGTTCTGACGAGCGAATTTACTAACCATCAATCCCGCATTTTCGACACCGTGACGCCCCGCATTTTCGACACCGTGACGCCCCGCCTCGGGCGAGGGGAACGGAGAGCGTTCTACTGGGATTATTATAATGGCATTTTTGGGGAAATCCAGAAAGGATATATATGGTAAAAGATGCAGTCAAAGAAGTTCTGGCAAAAGTGAAAAAAGACAAAGTGACGTTTATAGACCTGCAATTTAACGATTTTTTGGGCAATGTCAAAAGCTCGACCATCCCCGTCTATAACCTAGAGGATGCACTGACTAAAGGTGTGTGGATTGACGGGTCGTCCATTGAAGGATTTGCCCGCATTCATGAATCCGACATGTATCTCGTGCTGGATCCTGATACGTATGCGCTTATTCCCTGGCGGAATGATGTCGCAAGCGGCCGGGTCGCACGATTTATCTGCGACGTCTATAAGCCGAATCATGAACCGTTTGAAGGTGATCCACGGCAAATTCTCAAGAGAGCGCTTGCTGAAGCAAAGGCAATGGGATACGAGTATTTGACAGGTCCGGAATGTGAATTTTTTCTGTTCCCCAAAAATGCCGATGGCACGATCCGCCGGGAAACAAAAGGGAATGGATATTACTTCACGCTTATCATGGATGATGCCTATACCATCAAGCGTAAAATTATGGAGGGCCTCGATGGCATGGGAATCATAAGTGAGACGAGCACCCATGAAGTAGCGGACAATCAACATGAGATCGATATTCGCTATGGTCAAGCGCTCAAAACCGCTGATAACACCATAACGCTTAAGATGGCAACCAAATTTATTGCGTTTCAATATAACTATCATGCGACGTTTATGCCCAAACCGTTTCACGGCGTTAACGGAAGCGGCATGCATACGCATCAAAGTCTTTGGAAGGCCGGAAAAAATGTGTTTTATGATCCCCAAGATAAATACGGATTGTCGCGTGTTGCATATCAATTTCTGGCGGGACAGTTGACTCATGCGCGGGGAATCGCGGGGGTATTTGCGCCGATTGTGAATTCGTATAAGCGTTTAACACCGGGCTTTGAGGCGCCCGTTTACGTTTCTTGGGCGCGGATCAACAGGTCCGCCCTCATCCGTGTGCCAAAAGTTTCCCGGGGACTTGAGGATAAATCGACACGGCTTGAGATCCGCTGCCCGGACCCGTCAGCAAGTCCATATCTGACGTTCGCCGTACTTTTGAAAGCGGGAATGGAAGGGATTAAAAAAGGATTGAAGGCGCCGCCACCGGTTGAGGAAAATCTTTTTGAACTTGATGATGCAAAGCTTGAAGATCGCGCTATTGATAAACTTCCCGCCAGTTTAGACGAAGCTATGGGCGAGATCGCAAAGGGAAAGATCGTACGAGAGACTTTTGGTGACTATACATGGAAAAGATATCTTGAAGCAAAAAGAGAGGAGTGGGACGAGTTCCGAACGTGGGTAACTGATTGGGAGCTCACACGATATCTAAACGATATCTAATCGTCGAGGATAGCGTCGTGTATTTTGTCCTTCACATAATTCCGTCGGAGAGACTTTTGCAGTATAATGAGGTTCATGAAAGCAACCTCAATTACGCCCGCTATTGTTCAGAAAGTGGCAAAGCTAGCGAATCTTACGATCTCCCAAAAACAGCAACAAAAATTTTCTGAGCAATTATCGTCTGTCATCGGATACGTTTCTAAAGTCCAAGCCCTCGATACCGACAAAACTTCCGAGACCTCTCAGGTGACGGGGTTGACCAATGTTTTTCGGGAAGATGTCGTAGAACCCAACCGGATGCTTACTCAGGAAGAAGCGCTTTCCAATGCGAAGAAAAAGCATAACGGGTATTTCGTTGTGCCTGCGATTTTTGAAGAATAACTATGCTACTGGATCAATCGATACGAGAACTTGCCCAAGGTTTGCGGAGGAAACAATTTTCTTCCATCGATCTGGTAAAAGAAAGTTTTTCGGCGATAGAGAAGCTTAATCCGTCGGTCAATGCGTGTATCACCCTTCGAGAGAAGAACGAGGCGTTTGAAGAGGCGAGACAACGGGATGCCGATCAATCGGAAACCAACTCGACACTTCATGGAATTCCATTTGTTCTTAAAGATTCGTATGTGACCAAAGGAATTCGTACGACGGCAGGGTCATCGGTGCTTGGTGACTACATCCCTCAATATAATGCTACGATTTATGAGAAGTTACGTGCGGCAGGCGCAATTCTTATCGGCAAAATGAACATGGATGCATGGGGACATGGCGGAAGTACTGAAAACACCGATTTCGGCCCTGCCAAAAATCCCTGGGATATCACAAGAGTGGCAGGAGGGTCCGGAGGTGGTCCTGCGGTTGCGGTCGCGACACGCATGGTGCCCTTTGCCATCGGTGAAGACACAGGGGGGTCGATTCGAAATCCGGCAGCTTGGTGCAACATCACGGGATTGAAAGTAACTTAC
>CAZOTW010000008.1:15422-28747 GCA_964582845.1 uncultured Gammaproteobacteria bacterium | reverse complement strand
GGCCGCGTGTCTCGATATGGTTGTATTGCATACGCCTCGTCATTTGATACGGTCGGCCCCACCGCCAAGTCTGCCGAGGACTGCGCGATCGTTTTGGAGGCAATTGCGGGGCACGACCCGTATGATGCAACGAGCTCTACACATGAAGTTTTAGATTATTCCAAACGCCTCACACGGGAAATTCGGGGACTCTCGATTGGTATCCCGAAAGAGTTATTTGGTGACGGGCTGGATCTCGAAATTAAAGATGCAGTTCTGGCGGCGGCAAAAAAGCTTGAGGGACTCGGAGTGACGCTTAAGGAGATTTCTATGCCGCTTTTTGATTACGGTATACCGGTGTACTACCTTATTGCACCGAGCGAGACGAGTTCCAATCTCGGCCGCTATGACGACATTCGCTATGGGTCGGATCGTACTCGTTTTACGGAAGAAACGATGCGACGTATTATGATCGGCACTTATGCCTTGTCGGCGGGATATTACGATGCGTATTATCGGAAAGCGCAAAAGGGCAGGACATTATTTATCCAGGAATACGAACGGGTGCTCACCGAGTGTGACGTACTTCTTATGCCGGTTAATCCGACTCCGCCGACTCAAATCGGTGAGCTCATGGTTGACCCCCTGAAAAATTTCTTGGCGGATGCCTACACGATAACGCAAAATCCTGTCGGAGTGCCGTCGCTTGCCTTGCCATGTGGGTTTACAAAGTCAAAGCTACCGATCGGTATGCAATTAGTCGGGAAAATGTTTACGGAAGATTTACTTTTGCGGTTGGGCCACCAATATCAGCAAAAAACCGATTGGCACAAGCGGAGACCTGCCATGATTGAATAATCCTATGAAAAAAATTTTTTTTATTTCGGACTGCGCATCCAACATTGGTAAAGAGGTAGGCGTTCGTGGATGGGTATTTAACAAGCGTTCAAGCGGTGGGCTTATCTTCCTTCATGTCCG
This sequence comes from uncultured Gammaproteobacteria bacterium, assembly GCA_964582845.1. Classification (GTDB taxonomy): domain Bacteria; phylum Patescibacteriota; class Microgenomatia; order UBA10105; family UBA927; genus CAZOTW01. Next base: position 27,790 of record CAZOTW010000008.1, on the reverse strand, counting down.
GGACGGCAGCGGATTTTTACAGGCAACGGCAGTAAAAAATGAAGTCTCGGAAAAGGTTTTTAAGACAGTTGAAGAGGTCACACTGGAGTCCTCTATTGAACTGACGGGAACACTTAGAGAAGAACCCCGTGCCCCGGGCGGTTTTGAAATCGCAATTAAAACCTTAGAGGTCATTCAACTTGTTGCAGGCGAGTACCCTATCGGCAAAAAAGAACACGGCCCGGATTTTTTGCTTTCCAACCGTCACTTGTGGATACGAAGTAAGCGACAATGGGCAATCCTTCGGATTCGTAACATCCTTATGAATGCAATAAATGCGTACCTTCAGTCTGAACACTTTATCCGTTTTGATGCGCCCATCATTACGCCGTCGGCATGTGAGGGAACAACGACGCTTTTTGAAATTGATTACTTCGGGGAAAAAGCGTATCTCACGCAATCGGGGCAATTGTATCTGGAGGCCGCAATCGCGTCATTCGGGCGCGCGTACGACTTTGGGCCCATTATGAGGGCAGAAAAGTCCAAAACCAGGCGACACCTTATAGAGTTCTGGATGATGGATGCTGAAGCGGCATTTGTAGAGTTTGATCAAAATCTGGAGATTCAGGAAGCGCTTGTCAAATATGTGGTAAAAGACGTTCTTGAGAGGGCCAAGAAGGAGCTTGAGATTATCGGTCGGGACGTGGGGCCGCTTGAAAAGATACTCTCGCAGCCGTTTGTGAGACTTACGTATCCAGAGGCAATTAAAAAGCTGCAAGAGTTGGGTTCGGACATACAGGAGGGTACGGATTTTGGCAATGACGACGAAACTATTCTCATGAATTACTATCAGGTGCCGGTGTTTGTGACACATTATCCGGCTTCCATCAAGGCGTTTTATTTCAAGCGTGGCACGGGTGATCACACGGCCCTTTGTGCTGATCTTTTGGCGCCGGAAGGGTACGGGGAGATTATCGGTGGGGGCCAGCGTGAAGACGATTACCAAACGCTTTTGAAACGGATCGAAGAACATGGGTACAACAAGGTGGATTATGATTGGTATTTGGATCTTCGGAAATACGGAAGTGTGCCGCATAGCGGGTTTGGCATGGGGCTTGAACGGTTGCTTGCTTGGATTTGTAAATTGGAGCATGTGCGTGAGACGATTCCGTTCCCGCGTATGCTTGAACGATTTAAACCGTAATTTATGAATAATTACGAACCAGTCATCGGTATGGAAATACATGTGGAGCTTAAGACCGCTTCAAAAATGTTCTGCGGTTGTAAAAACGATCCATTTGGCGCGCCGAAGCCTAATGTCTACACGTGTCCTGTGTGTTTGGGTCTGCCGGGGGCGCTTCCGGTTCCAAATAAAAAAGCAGTTGAGTGGACCATGCTTCTAGGTTTAGCTCTTGGTTGCACGATAAGTAGCGAATCAAAATTTGACCGCAAGCACTACTTTTATGCCGATCTTCCCAAAGGCTATCAAATCTCGCAGTACGACATGCCGCTTTGCCGAAATGGAGTTGTTCATCTTGCCTCGAGTGATGTTCGCATCCACCGGGTGCATCTTGAAGAAGATACCGGGAAGCTCCAACATACCACGATTGACGGGAACCCTGTCACGCTTGTAGATTTCAATCGGTCCGGTGTGCCACTTGTCGAAATTGTGACCGAGCCAGATATTCATTCATCCGAACAGGCAAAAGAGTTTTTGAAAAAACTTCATCAGATCATTCGGTATCTGGATATTTCGAAAGCCGACATGGAAAAAGGAAGTATGCGCCTGGAGCCAAACATATCAGTAAGGGAGAAGGGGAAAGGGACAAGGGGAAAGGCCAAAGAAGAATTGCCGAACTACAAAGTGGAAGTCAAAAATATCAACTCCTTTAATTTCGTTAAGCGCGCCATTGAATATGAGGTAGAACGGCAAATAGGTTTTCTGGAAAAAGGGGAAGTACCCCCGCAGGAGACACGCGGCTGGAACGAGGATAAGGGCGTGACGGTAACACAGCGCCGGAAGGAAGAAGCCGACGATTATCGGTATTTTCCTGAGCCGGATATCCCACCATTCCATTGGACGGAAAAATTCATTGCATCGCTTCGCACGCAAATCCCAGAAATGCCGGATGAGAAAAGAGAGCGTTTTGTCAAAGCGTTTGGACTTTCCGATTATGATGCGACACTCATCACTGATACCGTCGAACGCGCGACATTTTTTGAGCATTGCGTTTCAACAGCTCAACACGGCAGTTACAAAAAAGCAAATATTTCTCCAAAAAATATAGCAAATTGGATTATTAACAAAAGAGCTGATATCAACTTACATCCTGCGCAATTTGTTCAGCACATTGCTTCATCCTTGATTCTCGAATCAATTTCTGATGAGGAAATTACCCATGCCATTGCTGAAGTAATGAGCGCCAATGCTAAAGCAGTTGCCGATTATAAATCTGGCAAAAAACAAGCCCTGATGTTCCTCTTCGGCAACATTCTAAAAGAGCTTAAGGGAAAAGGAGATAAAAAGAAAATAATGGAGATGTTGGAAAAAGACTTAATGTAATAACTACATGGTTTGTTAATAGATATGGGTAAGCATAATGTTCAAACCAAGCGTAGGAAGAAAAGAAAAAGTCGTAAATTTCATTTACCAGGGAAAATTGCCTCGCTACCAAGACCAGAAGTAGTTGAATTGATCGATGTAACAAAAGCGCCGATGTGGCTTTCCCCAGGGGATAAGTTAATCTGTTCATATAAAAGGGATAAGTCGAGAAACATACGAGAAATTACTACAGTGGCTTATTGTATTTTGGTTGGAGAGGATTGGGAAACAGTAGTCTATTATGACAGCGTACATGGAGGTATTTTACATCGTCACGTAACGGTTTCTATGGAAAACAAAAGTAATATCCCAACAACAGAGGGAGTGAAAAAAACTGGTTCGCAAAATCAACTCCTTGCATGGGCAAATAAGGATTTAAGAAAAAATTACTTAGCTTACCGCAGTGGCTTTTTAAAACGGAGCAGAGAATACTTGAAGAAAAATGGTATTGACATTAGTTGATATGCTAATTAAGCTAATAGAAGTACAGCTATTTTGTTGACCGGTGTGATATAATTTAGTGCTTAAGATATGTCAAGAATCATACAATTACAGGTATTAAAAAATATTGCACTAACAAATAAGCTTGCTGAGTATATAAGCGTTAATCCTTCTGTGATTAAAAACCTACCTCACAATGTTTCTTTTGTGATATTTACAGCGAAGGATTTAGAGTTAAACAAACTAAATTCTCAAATTTTTGAATCATTACATGAAAAAGGAGAGCCTGTTGTAAAAGTAGAAGAAACAGAAAACAAATCTTCACCGTGGAAATTTACCTCTTACATCAGATAAGTATTAGTTCTATAATTTCCAAGGAATTTGTCATACAGTTTGCTACTTGAAAACGATTTGGTATATCAGCAATTGTACATTCTGTGATTCTGTTCTGCCTGTAGAAATATTTTGCTGGTACCAAAGTTGATACCAAATTATATGGGCGACTTTGTACATCTTCATACCCACAGTGAGTATTCACTTTTGGATGGCTTAGGGAAACTGGATCACCTTATCGAGCGGGCAAAATCGTACGGCATGGATGCCCTGGCTCTCACGGATCACGGCGCAATGTATGGGGCGTTCAAGTTTTACCTCAAAGCAAAAGCCGCGGGGATTAAGCCAATATTGGGAGTCGAAACGTACGTGGCCAGGCGCAGTAGATTTGATAAAGAGGCAAAAGTAGATACGGACCCATTTCACCTTCTGCTTCTTGCGAAAAACGAAACAGGGTACAAAAATCTGATGAAATTAGTGACCCACGCACACCTGGAAGGGTATTATTATCGCCCAAGGATCGACTGGGAGCTCCTAAAAGAGCATTATGAAGGTATTATCTGTACAAGCGCGTGTATCCAAGGTGAAGTTCCAAATTTATTGAGAAACGGTCAAGACGCCGAAGCGGAGAAAGTGGCTATCAGGTACGCGGAACTTTTTGGTAAGGATCATTACTACATAGAGCTCCAGCGCCATCCGCACATACCGATTATCGATGAGATCAATGAAAAATTAGTCAAGCTCTCACGCAAATTGGGATTACCGCTTGTTGCGACCAATGATATTCATTATGTGGATGCAGGTGACGCCGAAGCTCAGGAAATTTTACTGTGTGTTCAAACGCAACACACGATGTTGGAAAAAGATCGACCACTTTCGATGATTTCTTCCCCTGATTTTTACATGCGCTCTCCCGAAGAGATGAAATCGCTTTTTGTTCAATATCCTGAAGCGATAGAAAACACGGTGAAAATTGCCTCCATGTGTGATATTACCTTATCGGTCGGAAAATGGATATTGCCTCAGTACCCATTAGCTAAAGGAGAAACGCCGGATATACATCTGGAGCACATGGTGGGTGAGCGTCTCAAAACGAGGTATGCGAACGTGACACAGGAACTCAAAGAACGTATCTCGTACGAGCTGGATATTATTAACAAAAAAGGATATTCCACATATTTTCTCATCGTTCAGGATTTCGTAAACTGGGCCAAAAATCATGGTATTGCCGTAGGCCCTGGGAGAGGTTCGGCAGCAGGATCCGTTGTCTCCTATATACTCAACATTACCGGTATCGATCCTCTCTACTTCCGTTTGCCATTTGAGCGATTTCTCAATCCCTTCCGGCCATCTCCACCGGATATCGACCTTGACTTTGCCGACGACAGACGAGATGAGGTCATTGCGTACGTCACCCAGAAATATGGATCCGATAAAGTTGCCCAAATTATTACCTTTGGTACCATGGAGGCTCGTGGTGCCGTACGGGATGCGGGACGGGCTTTGGGGATGCCGTATTCAGGACCGGATCGGATCGCAAAAATGATTCCCATGGGATTTCAAGGAAACGCAATGACGATCGATAAAGCACTCCAACAGTCGCCGGAGCTCGCCCTTGCGTATCAGAGTGAACAGGAGACGAAGAGGCTTTTGGATGTCGCAAGAAAACTGGAAGGAGTTGCCAGGCACGCTTCCGTTCATGCCGCGGGGGTTGTGATCGCTGATAAACCCATTGTTGAATATACGCCACTTCAAAAAGAGTCCAAGGGCGAGCGCATCGTCACCCAGTACGATATGTATACGGTAGGTGAAGATGGAGTGGGATTATTGAAAATGGACTTTCTGGGGTTACGCAACTTGACGATTATGTCCCGGGCACTTTTGTTTATCAAAGAGGTGACCGGAAAAACGATAGACCTTCCGCACATTCCGCTTAATGACGCTAAAACCTATGAGATGCTCGCAAGCGGTGAGACAACTGGGGTGTTTCAGCTTGAGTCTGCCGGCATGCGCCGTTATATCAAAGAACTCAAACCCACCAACATTTTTGACCTCATGGCGATGGTGGCTCTATTTCGTCCGGGTCCGATGCAGGTCATCCCAGAATTTATCAGGCGGAAACAAAACCCCGCCTTTATTTCGTATCCGGACGCAAAGCTCAAAGACGTCTTGAGCCAATCCTACGGCATTATCGCCTATCAGGATGACGTGCTCCTTACGGCCATCACGCTTGCCGGTTACTCGTGGGGCGATGCAGATAAACTGCGCAAAGCCGTCGGAAAAAAGATCCCGACTGAAATGAAAAAGCAAAAAGAGAAATTTATTGAAGGATGCGTCAAAAATGGGTTGACTCGTCAGAAGAGTGAAGAAGTATTTACCCTCATTGAGCCGTTTGCTGGCTACGGGTTCAATAAAGCGCACGCCGCATGCTATGCCATGATTGCGTATCAGACGGCATATCTGAAAGCAAATTATCAGGTGGAATACATGACAGCGGTCCTCACAGCGGAATCGCGCGCAAATACTGGCCCCACACGTGATGATAAAATGAGTAGCATCGTTGCAGAGTGCAGAAGAATGGGCGTGAAACTTTTACCACCAGATATTAATGCCTCGTACGTGGAGTTTACGATCGAAAAAGGAAAAGTGCGCTTTGGACTTTCCGCGATAAAAAATGTAGGGGAGGCGGCGATAGAAACGATATTGGCTGCTCGCGCTGCTAACCGCTTCGTAAGCATATCGGATTTTATCGGTCGCGTCGACTTGTCGAAAGTAAATAGAAAGACACTGGAGAGCCTTATTAAAGCGGGTGCGATGGATGCCTTTGGTTCTCGAGCATCAATGCTTTCGTATCTGCCACAAGTGATGGATCAGGCGCATAAACAAAAAAAGCAGATAGCAAGTGGTCAAGTGGGATTATTCGGTGAGGAGGAGGCTCAAACGGTATTAAGCGACACACTGCCTAAGACGGACGAGCTTTCCGAGCAGGAACTTTTAGGATTTGAAAAGGCACTGTTGGGATTTTATCTTACGACACACCCGCTTGAGCCACACCGGCGACTCCTTGCGGCGGCATCGCTTACTTCTATTACTGATATCACATCCCAGCGTGTGGGGGATCGTGTTTCCGTCGGCGGCATCGTCGTCAATGTCAAAAAAATCGTGACGAAAGCGGGAAATCATGAGATGGCGTTTGTAAAATTGGAAGACTTAAGCGGAGTTATCGAGATTGTGGTGTTCCCCAAAATTTACGCGCGGACTGCGGACCTGTGGAACGTGGATGAAATTGTACAGGTGAGCGGCAAGGTAGACGAGAAAGACGACCGGCTTACGCTTCTTGTTGACGATGCAAAACTTCTCGTCGCGACGCGAGTTTCCTAATGAGTAAACCCTCGGAGTTTCAATTTCGTGGTTGACGAGATCGGTCGATTTTTATACAATACGCATGAAATTTAAAAAGGGTCTTGATGAGGAAAAACGAAGACAAGGAGCAGTTTACTGTACTCTTAGACAATTCCAGTCGGCCCACACTTGCAAAGGGACATAAGGAAAAACCAAAGAGAATAGTTCAGCAGGGTGCATGGTTTTACTTAGGATTTATTGGTGAAGTTGGGTATACTATTGCACTACCGATTGCTGGAGGGGCGCTTCTTGGAGAATATATCGATCGACATTGGTCGACATATCCCAAAGCGACCCTCTCATTGCTTTTTGTTGGTATCGTTGTATCGATGGTAGGATTAGTCAGGACCGTTTACGAAGTTATTCATAAGAAAAATTAAATAGGTATGCCGCAAATATCTCTTGCAGCAGAAAAAATAGGTCACTTGGGTGGTTTTCCGATAACCAACTCGCTTCTTGCCACATGGCTCGTCATGCTAGTACTTACGGCGCTTTCGTTTCTCGCAACCAGAAATATATCGCTTATTCCCGGTGGGGCCCAGTCGATTGCAGAGATTTTTGTCGGCGGCTTGCATGATTTTTTTGCTTCTGTCTGTGGGCATCACGTCCGTGATTTTTTTCCTCTTATCGCATCGCTTTTTATCTTTATCATCACCGCGAACTGGATGGGGCTGCTTCCAGGTTTTAGTACCATAGGATTTTTCCATGGGGAGGAGTTTCTCCCTCTTCTCCGGGGGGCGACAGCTGATCTGAATACGACCGTAGCACTGGCGATCGTTGCCGTTTGTGCAATACAATATTTCGGATTTAAGATGGTCGGGTTCCACTATTCGACAAGATTTTTAAACTTTAAAGACCCGATCTATTTTGTGCTTGGTCTTTTGGAATTGGTCTCCGAGATTTCCAAAATCATTTCGTTTGCTTTTCGGTTGTTCGGCAATATATTTGCAGGAGAAGTGCTTTTGGCGGTGATGGCGTTTCTTATGCCGTTTCTCGTACCACTCCCGTTTCTTATGATGGAATTGTTTGTCGGATTTATTCAGGCTCTTGTGTTTTCTATGCTCACAGCGGTATTTTTGAACGTTGCTGTTTCTCATGGAGAACATTAACCCCGATTGTATCGGGGTAAACGTGAGGAATCGTACTTTAATGAATGAAGATTAACGGTATAAGAGGTGTGTGCAAGAGGTAACATGAAGTGTTTATTGGAAGAGGATAAAGGGAGGTGATTTTTTAGAATGGATGAAGCATCAACTAAATTAGTGATGACAGGATTGACCGTAGCATTGGGTGGCTTTGCCCCAGCACTGGCCATTGGCATGTTGACGGCAAAAGCTATGGAAGCAATAGGTCGAAATCCGGAAGCGGCAAACGATATCCGCACCAGCATGATTTTAGGTGTGGCATTTGCTGAAGCTATTGCTATTTACGCACTAGTTGCCGGTCTTATTATCAAATTTGTATAAGAACGACAGGCGTAAAGGGAAACGATGGAATTCTCTCATTTCCGTTTTGACGGGTGTGGCAGAATGACATTGACGGGTGGTGTAGTCCAGAAAGGAATGTGGTATGGAAAAATTAGGGATCCAGCCGAGTTTACTGCTCGCGCAAATTATTAATTTTTGTATCATCGTATTTGTCCTCACGAAGCTTCTCTATAAGCCGATTTTAACCATGCTGGAAAAACGGAAAAAAGAAATTGAAGCTGGTCTTCAGTTGACGGAAAAGATGCGTGAAGAAGAGGAAAAGTTTAACGAAAAGAAACAGAAGATGCTGGAAACGACGAGAAAAGAAGCGCAGGAGATTCTTGAGGAAGCACGGAAGCAGGCAAAAGAAGAGGAAAAAGAGATTATCACCGAAGCGCATAAGCAAGCAGAGCAGATTATCGTAAAAGGCAGAGCGGACATTGAACTTCAGCGTGAGGTTATGGGTAAAGAAGTACAGGCAAGCGCCGTGCAACTTGCCGTTGCCATGGCGACGCGGCTTTTGACGGGAGTATTGAGTAACGGAGACAAACATAAGCTCATTGAGAAACACGTCAAAGAACTCGAAGCGATGAAAAAATAACAGATATATGGATAAAACACTCACCAAAGATGCAAAAGGGTTTGTCGCTGGTGTCGTTTCGTACCTGCGAAATGAAGGGAGTTCGAAAACGGTCGTCCCGAAGGTGCAGGCACTGCTTCAGAAAGTGACAAATCAGGCGCGGAAAGAAAAAGTCGCTCATGTCCAAACGAGCGTTGCGTTAACAAGTGACGAGAAACTTACGTTATCTCGGTTACTTATGGAATATATCGGACACACTGTTGAGCTGGACGTCCATGTGGACCCGGAGCTTCTCGGGGGATTTCGGATACAAGTGGGTGATTGGATAGTTGATACATCGTTAAAATCACATCTTGCGGACATGGCTGACCAATTAACCGGATAATTATGCCAACACAATTGGATATTACCAAGCAAATAGGGAAAGATCTTATTAAAAAAATTGAGGAATTCGAGCCGAAAGTTCAGGCAAAACGCGTGGGTCGGATTCTTTCGATCAATGACGGTGTCGCCAAAGTCAGCGGCCTGCCGCAGGTAGCGTATCTCGAACGTTTGGAATTTGCCCACGGGATTTACGGATTTGCCATTAATTTGGAAGAGGATGCCGTAGGCGCTATTATCTTGGGCGATTATCTGAAACTGAAAGAAGGCGACGAAGTACGCGGTACGGGTCAACTATTATCCATGCCGGTCGATGAATCATTTTTGGGACGGGTAGTAAATCCGATCGGAGAGCCTATTGATGGAAAAGGCCCCATTCACGGGAAAAAACTCTATCCGTTGGAAAAAATTGCTCCTGGTGTCATTCAGCGCCAAGCGGTCAATACGCCGCTTCAAACGGGGATTAAGGCGATTGATGCCATGATTCCGGTTGGACGCGGACAGCGAGAGCTTATTATCGGAGACCGCAACACCGGAAAAACTTCCGTAGTCGTTGACACCATCATTAATCAAAAACACGAAAACGTCATTTGCATCTATGTTGCCATCGGACAGAAGACGTCACGTATTGCGCAAGTAGCCGCGGAGTTTGCCGAGTATAAAGCTATGGGACATACCATCATTGTGGCTGCATCGGCAAGCGACTCTGCCGCATATCAATATATCGCCCCATATGCAGGATGTGCTCTCGCTGAGTATTTTATGGATCAGGGCAAGGATGTTCTTATAGTTTATGATGATTTGACCAAACACGCCTGGGCCTATCGCCAAATATCACTCATCCTGAAGCGTCCATCGGGCCGCGAAGCATATCCCGGGGACGTGTTTTACCTTCATAGTCGGCTTCTGGAACGGGCATGCAGACTAGATAAAGCATATGGGGGTGGATCGATTACCGCGCTTCCGATTATAGAAACACAAGCTAATGACATGTCTGCCTATATTCCGACGAACGTGATCTCAATTACCGACGGTCAACTCTTTTTGGAATCCGACTTGTTTAACGCTGGGCAACGACCAGCTATAAACGTCGGCATATCCGTTTCCCGTGTGGGAGGATCGGCACAGAATAAAGCCATGAAGAAAGTATCCGGAAGCATGAAGCTGGATCTTGCGCAGTATCGGTCTCTTGCCGCATTTGCGCAGTTTTCTACGGATGTTGATGAAGTTACGAAGAAGCAGATTGATCGGGGAGCGCGCATGATGGAGGTATTAAAGCAGGGTCGGTTTGTCCCGATGCCTGTCGAAAAGCAAGTGGCCATCATTTGGGCAGGAAACAGCGGATATTTGGATGACGTTCCCGTGGCACTGGTAAATAGGTTCGAAAAAGAGTTCTTGGAATATCTGGAAAAAGCTCACAAAAAATTGCTTGCAAATATCGCAAAAGAAAAAATGATTACGCCGGATATCGAATCAGGGTTAAAACTGGCAGTTTCTGATTTTAAAAAATCCTTTCACGTCGCATAAAGAGAGGATATTTTTTATGGCAAACATCCGTCTCATCAAAGGTCGCATCAAATCAGCAAAAAACATTGCGCAAATTACCAAAGCGATGGAACTGGTCGCGGCATCAAAAATGCGTAAGGCTCAGCTGGCAGCAATTTCTGGTAAACTCTACGCTCAAAAAATTTATGAGATGGTGCTTCGGTTATCTACAAAAATCGATGTTGTTGCGCATCCGCTCCTAGCCAAGCCGGAAACACCCACAGGGAAACGCCTGGTTGTCCTGATTTCGACAAATAAAGGGATGTGTGGTGGGCTCAATACCACATTGTTTCGGCAATTTCTCCATGACTACCCGGAGACGCGTGCCTATGAATGTGTGACGGTGGGGAGAAAAGGTGCTTCTTTTATCACCAGCTTAGGCGGTATGTTGAAAGCGGATTTTTCCCAAACTACTCCATTTTCTACTGTCGTGCCCGCGCTCACAGAACTTGTCACGAAGGAATTTATCGCTGGCGGCTATGACACAGTAGATTTGGTGTACAACGAATTTGTGTCTATCGTCAAACAGGTCACGCGGAAAAAAGTGATTCTTCCTCTCACGATAGAATCAGTTGCCAGTGAGAACAAAGAGGAACCTACGGAATTTCTTATTGAGCCAAGTGTTGCCGAAGTTTTTGAATCCCTGGTACCACACTACCTGGAAAACCAGGTCCGAGACGCCATTTTGCAGGCAGAGGCAAGCGAGTATTCTGCGCGGATGATTGCCATGCGCAATGCTACTGATAACGCGATGTCGCTGACTGATGAGTTGACCCTTCTCTATAACAAAGCGCGTCAGGAGAAAATTACGTATGAAATTACCGATCTTATTACCGCGCAGCTTACTGTTTCGTAACACAAGGAGACGTCTATGAAAAAAACACGATCAGAAGAAAAACCCGTAACGACGCGAGGTGTTATCGTACAGATTATTGGCGTTGTCGTGGATGTCCAGTTTGCCCAAGGCGATGTACCCGAGCTCTATGAGGCGCTTCAGGTGAAAAGTGCGTTTACGAAATCCGGGTGGCTTGTGTTGGAAGTAGCCTCTCACGTGGGTGATGACCGCGTCCGAACAGTCGCTTTGGGACCAACGGATGGAATGAGAAGGGGCGATGTTGTTGAAGCAACTGGTGGGCGCATTTCCGTGCCGGTCGGGAAAAAGACGCTGGGTCGAATTTTTAACGTCGTCGGCGAAGCTATTGACGGTAAACCACAACCCGAGGGTACCAAAACGTATCCCATCCACCGCGCGGCGCCGACGTTTGTGGATCAAAGCACGAAAACGGAAGTGTTGGAGACGGGTATAAAAGTTATCGATCTCGTCGCTCCGTTTGTAAAGGGCGGAAAAGTTGCTATTTTCGGTGGAGCCGGTGTCGGCAAGACCGTCGCTATCCAGGAGCTCATCCATAATGTCGCAGAAGTCCACGGGGGTGTTTCTGTCTTTGCCGGAGTCGGAGAGCGGTCACGCGAGGGGAACGACCTGTGGCGCGAAATGAAAGAATCGGGGGTTATAGATAAAACGGCGCTCGTTTTCGGCCAGATGAACGAGCCGCCGGGATCGCGTTTGCGAGTCGCCCTCACTGGCTTGACGATGGCGGAGGATTTCCGCGACGTGCAGGAGCTTTACACCCAATCCGGC
>CAZOTW010000008.1:0-15325 GCA_964582845.1 uncultured Gammaproteobacteria bacterium | reverse complement strand
TAGCCTCAGAAATGGGAGCGCTTCAAGAGCGCATTACCTCGACGAACAAAGGGTCTATCACTTCGGTCCAGGCAGTCTATGTGCCGGCAGATGACTACACTGATCCGGCGCCCGTTGCGACGTTTGCCCACTTAGATAGTTCTATTTCTTTGGAGCGGGCAATTGCCGAACAAGGACTCTTTCCCGCAGTGGATCCATTGGCGTCCAATTCACGTATTCTTGAGCCTGGAATAGTAGGAGAGGATCACTACAATGTGGCGCGTGGCGTGCAACGGGTTCTGCAACGCTATAAAGATTTGCAGGATATTATTGCCATTTTGGGCATGGAAGAATTAAGCGATGAGGACAAATTGGCTGTCTTCCGGGCCCGCAAGATTCAACGGTTTTTGACACAACCGATGTTCGTAGCCGAAGCGTTTACCGCCAAAGCCGGGAAATACGTGCCACTCAAAGATACCGTGCAGGGATTTAAAGAAATTCTGGAAGGCAAACACGACAGCAAGAGCGAACAAGCGTTCTATATGGTCGGTAGCATAGACGAAGTAAAATAATATCGCTTACTATGAGTAGCTTCCTCCTTGAAATAATCACGCCCCAAAGGCAGGTTTTTGCCGAAGAAGTCGATGCCGTTAATGTGCCCACGAACCGCGGTACCATCGGTATTCTCGCCCATCACGAACCCTTATTTTCTGCGCTCTCGGAAGGGGAGATAAAGATTACCTCGGGAAATAAAGAATTTTTTTTAGCTATCGGTGGGGGTTTTATGGAAGTCACCAAAAAAGGCGTTTCTATTTTAGTTTCCCGAGCGGTCCATGCCGATGAGATCAATGAATCAGAGATTAGAAAGGCAGAACAATCAGCGAAAGATGCCATAGCCCGTAAAGTAAAAGGCGTTGAGCTTGCGCAGGCCCAAGCGGTACTTCGCCGTTCATTACTCGAACTGAAAGTTTACCGTCGCCGCAAACAACGGCCCGCAAGTCCACTAAGCAACTAATTTTTATTTCCGTATATACCTCGTTTTGCACGTCCTATCTAGATGAATTGGTACTACTAACATGGTAACATGTTACTATGTTGATATGACTATCGATTAGCGAGTGTGTCGTGAGAGGGATCGTATTAACGACGTTGTCGTCTTGGAGTGTTTCCATTAACGGGAGCATGGTGTTTAAGTTTTTTTTGCTATACTTCATATATGTACATAACAAACCCTACGGCGGTTTCCGTCCTTGAATTAGAACGACTCGTACCGGAGTTAGCAAAACTCAAAAAAACAGTAGAACATAACGCGTGGCACGAAAACGATGACGTCCACACGCATGTCATGCAGGTGCTGCGGAGATTGCGGGATAACCTTCTTTTTTCATTCATACCCGATGATCGGCGATTATCCCAATTGCATGCGCACGTAAATACAAAAATTGGGGAGTTAACACGAAAAGAAATTCTCCTTTGGTCGGCCTTATTTCATGACCTAGCAAAACCTGAAACACTCAAGAATACGCGCGGGATTACATCCTGTCCTGGTCACGAAAAAGAAGGCGCAAAAATGACATTGAAAATATTTACCCAAATGGGCGCACAGGAAAAAGACAAACAGATGATAGTGCGCATCGTGGCGTGTCACTCTGTCCCCATTCATCTTTTTTCGCCGGATAAAAGCGCGATGCTTCGCGCCCGCGATATAAAAGAGGCAAAAAGACAGTATCAAGACATTTTTACGGAATTATTGCTCCTTGGATTATCTGATATCGAAGGCTGTCAATTATCATCGCTTGATCCCAAAGAGTATCGCTTTAGAATAGAGCAATACCATACGGCACTATTACATTGAGAGCTTATGAGACCGCTCGTTGTATCGGGGTTGACAGGACTCCTTTACTTCACTACACTCTGGGAGAGAATTGACGTATGAAGATCCATGAGGTCATGAGCGTAAACATGATAATGGTTGTAGAAACAATGCCGCTTAGTGAGTTATGGCGCACTATTTTTACTACCCATGTGAACGCAATTCCCGTCATTGACAAGAGAAAGCATCTCGTGGGCATTGTCACAAAAGAAGATATCCTTAAAGCGCTCTATCCCGATTACCAGGAATATATGGAAGATATTTCTTCCGTCCATGATTTTGAAGACATGGAAGGTAAGGTTCGTGAGCTTTCAAAAAAGAAAGCACGCGACGTGATGAGTAAACGGGTGATATTCACCCGAGGAGAAACGCCGATTATGCGTGCGCTTTCCCGTATGATCGTGCGCCGTGTGGATCAACTGCCGATTCTTTCTGATGATAATACGGTCATAGGCATGGTGACCAAAGGCGATATTTTTTATGCGCTGTTTAAGAAAAACTTGGCAGCAGCGGCTAAAAAACCGTCGGAAGCGCACAAAAAGAAAAAGTGAAAAATTGGCCCCTTTTTATGAAAAATATGCGCATTTGGGGCCCAAAACGTTAAAAAAAGGCATTTTTTCCCGTAAAATAGGCAAATTCTGTATTGACTTAGCACATTTGATTGGTATAATACGACGTATGGTATCCTGGAATAATCGTATCCGAGGTATTGACGGCATATGTCGTATGGAGGAGAGAGCTATTGAAGGCTCTCTTTTTTTATGATGCAAAAACAAACCTATGTGAAAGTGGCATCCTATGAGGGTCGTAAAGGCGAGGTGAAAAAAGTTGTACTTCTTTATTCGGGAGGACTAGATACCTCCGTGCTTTTGAAATGGATCGCGGAAGAATATAAAGCAGAGGTTATCGCCCTGACTGTGGATATCGGGCAGCTGACGGATGACCTGGAGAAAATCCGGCAGAAGGCTCTCAAGCTCGGTGCGGTGAAAGCCTATGTTATAGATGCCAAAGACGAATTTGCCGAAGAATATATCGCCAAAGGGATTAAGGCAAACGCGTCCTATCAAGGACGGTATCATCTGTCTACGCCGATCGGAAGACCACTTTTAGCCAAGTGGGCAGTCAAAATTGCGGCTCGTGAAGGAGCCGACTGTATCGCGCATGGGTGTACAGGGAAGGGCAATGACCAAGTCCGTATCGAAGGCACAGCTTTGGCGCTTAATCCGGATATCAAAGTAATTGCTCCAGTGCGCGAGTGGGCGATGGGCCGTGATGAGGAAATGGCGTATGCCAAAAAGCATGGCATTGAAGTGCGACAGACGAGCGACAAGCCCTATTCGTACGATGATAATATGTGGGGAGTGACCGGCGAAGGGGGAGAAATAGAAAATCCGGCGCTTATCCCACCTCTTGAAAAAATCCTTCTTATCTCGACCCTTCCGGAGAAAGCACCGGATAAGCCGGAGTTTGTGGAGATTGAATTTGTAAAAGGATTGCCGGTCGCCGTCAACGGACAGCACGCGAAACTTGCCGATATCGTCATCAATCTCAACGCCATTGGCGCAAAGCACGGAGTGGGGATCGCGCACCATATTGAGGACCGGGTTGTCGGGCTTAAGGTCCGCGGAGTCTATGAGGCGCCGGCAGCTGAGATCATTATTACGGCACACCGTGATTTGGAAAAGTACGTGTGTACGCGCCAGGAAAATGAGTTTACCCAAATAGCTGATACCAAATGGGCATATCTCTGCTACGGGGCGTTTTGGTATGAACCGTTGTTTGAAGATATCAATGCGTATTTGGACAAAGTGAACCAAAAGGTGACGGGCAAAGTCACGGTGAAACTTTATAAAGGATTTGCTGAGGCTGTAGCCGTGGCGACGCCGAATACCATTTTTGAAGAAAAACTCGCTACCTTCATGGCGTCGACGGCGTTTAACCAAAACGCATCGGCTGGATTTATCGAATTGTATACGCTTCAGATGCGCTTGGCGCAAAGGAGTGAAAAGACAGTACTTTTGTCTATCGGCAAACGGAGGAACAAAGTGAAACTCCTGGGGACGATCAAAAAACTGTCGGAGCTTCAATACAAGTTATACGGGACATACAAAACTCATAAATTCCTGAAACAGCATGGGATAGAGGCGATTCTGGTAAACAAAATATCCCAACCACATCTGAAACCCAACTTGGCAGACCTGCTTGCTGATAATCGGTTTGACCTGATCGTCAATATTCCATCCGGGACCAAGACCAAAGAAAAGGAGAAAACCGATGGTCAGACTATCCGCGAGTATGCCGTGAAATTCAATACGACGCTCGTGACAAGTATCGGTGTCGCCGAGGAGTTAGTGGATAAGCTTTATGCGGCACAGCTTCATAAACCTGCGTAAATGAGGGTAAACGATATCACATGACAGAAAAACCGAAAGCGCAACCGTGGAATTTTAAGAGGCTTCTTTTTGCCGAAATTAAAAAACGCGGAGGATGGGTGAATGCACATGCGCACGTTGACCGGGCCTTCACGATGAATCCCGATTCTTTGGATATTTATAGAAAACATACCCTTGAAGAAAAGTGGGACCTGGTTGACGCGGTGAAAGAGAATGCATCTGTGGATGAGTATTACGATCGCGTGTGTCAAGCAATAGAAGTATTACTGGTGCAGGGGGTGACGGCTCTCGGTTCTTTTATCGATATCGATCCGGTATGTGAGGACCGGGCGATAAAAGGCGCTCTCCGGGCAAGGGAACGCTATAAAAAAGACATGACCATTAAATTCATAAATCAAACGCTCAAAGGAGTCGTTCGTCCCGAGGCGCGAAAGTGGTTTGATATCGGCGCAGAAATGGTAGATATCATAGGCGGTTTGCCCAGGCGCGACCAACGCGATTTCGGCAAAGGAGAAGAGCATATCGACATACTTCTGGAAACCGCCAAAAAGTATAAAAAAATGGTGCATGTACATGTAGATCAATTTAATACTCCGGAGGATAAAGAGACAGAACTTTTGTGCGATAAAACGATGGAACACGGGTTGCAGGGTAAGGTGGTCGCCATCCACGGAATTTCCATCGCCGCTCACAAAAAAGAATATCGGGAGACTGTCTACGCGAAGATGAAAAAAGCAGGTATGATGATCGTGAGTTGTCCTATTGCGTGGATAGACAGCAAGCGCTCCGAGACGCTGATGCCATTTCATAATGCGCTTACTCCTATCGATGAATTAGTGCCGCACGGAATTACGGTAGCGCTTGGCTCGGATAATATCTGCGACTATATGGTGCCGTTTTGTGACGGAGATATGTGGCAGGAATTGAGTCTTTTGATGTGCGGGAATCGATTTACGGATATCGATGGGGCCGTGAATATCGCCACGGTAAACGGACGGAGAGTGCTTGGCATAGAATAATACTGACGCATACTGCGGCCGCTCGGCCTCTTTTTTTATGCAAAAATACTATTTAGTTTTGGAAGACGGGGAAGTTATAGAAGGGGAAAGTTTTGGGTTTGACGCAGATACTTGTGGGGAAGTTGTATTCACTACGGGTATGACCGGATATCCCCAAAGTTTGACCGACCCGTCGTTTTCGGGTCAGATTCTCGTATTTACCTATCCGTTGATTGGTAATTATGGTGTGCCAAAGCCTCATTATCAGGATAAGCATCTGATGGAAAATTTAGAGTCAGAACGCATATGGGTAACGGGCGCGGTGGTTTCATCTCATTTGGAAACTCCGTCGCATTACCAGATGGAACAATCTTTGTCGGCTTGGTTCAAAGCGGAACGGATTCCGGCTATCGCACACGTGGATACGCGTGCGCTCACACAAAAAATTCGGGAAAAAGGAGTCATGCGCGGATGCATATCGAGGAATAAAACATTTCGGTGGGATGATGCAGTGGTCACCGATTTGGTTCCTAAAGCGAGTTTGGGGGAAGTTGTTCGTTATACGCCGCAACACCCATGTGGCAAGCGAATGCTCGTTATTGATTGCGGCATAAAACACGGTATTTTGCGTGAGCTGCTTGCTAACGGATATGAACTTATCCGCATCCCGTGGAACGCCAATCCGAAACCGTATCTTTCGGAGGTGGATGGCGTTGTGTGCTCAAATGGTCCCGGGGATCCCAAAGAATGCGGCATAACGATTCAGCACATCCAAATGGTTCTTGCGGCAAAAAAACCGTTTCTGGGTGTTTGTTTGGGTCATCAGCTGGTGGCGCTTGCGATTGGAGCAGACACGTATAAGTTACCATATGGGCATCGCGGTTTAAACCAGCCGTGTCAGGATATGCGAACAAAGAAAGCATATGTGACGAGCCAAAATCATGGCTACGCTGTGAAGGAAAAAACCATACCGAAAGGGTATGCTCCTTGGTTTATTAATTTAAATGACGGGACCAACGAAGGTCTAAAAAGTGATGAGCACAAAATCTATAGTACGCAATTTCATCCGGAAGGTAATCCCGGGCCTTTTGATACGAATTGGATATTTTCGCTATTCAAAAAATGAAAAAATTACAAAAAGTACTCATATTAGGGTCAGGAGCCCTAAAGATAGGTGAAGCGGGAGAATTTGATTATTCGGGCACCCAGGCGATTAAGGCTCTGAAAGAAGAAGGCAAAACTATTATCCTTGTGAACCCCAATATCGCGACGATTCAAACGTCTAAGGGGCTTGCTGATACTATTTATTTTTTACCTGTCACTGCCGAATTTGTGACCCGTATTATCGAAAAAGAAAAACCAGACGGGATATTGCTTTCCTTTGGTGGACAAACCGCGCTAAACTGCGGTATAGCACTTTATAAGCAGAGAGTTCTAACAAAACATAACGTCACCGTGATGGGCACTCCTATTCAAACAGTGATTGACACGGAAGACAGAGAATTATTCTCCAAGCGCCTCGCCGCCATAGGTCTGGCAACTGCTAAAGGAAAAATCGTTTATAGTGCTGAGGAAGGCGTGTCATATGCATCCAAATTAGGTCTGCCGGTGATGCTTCGCACGGGATACGCTCTTGGGGGCACAGGAAGCGGGGTAGCACGGGATATCAAGACGCTCACTTCTTTATTAACCAACGCATTTGCCACATCGTCACAGATTATCATTGAAGAATGTCTCTATGGCTGGAAAGAAATTGAATACGAAGTCGTCCGCGATAAAGATGACAACTGCATCACGGTATGTAACATGGAGAATTTTGATCCTGTGGGTATACATACCGGTGAATCAATAGTGATTGCGCCTTCTCAAACTCTCAATGATGAAGAATATTATGGTCTGCGCCAGATTTCTATAAATACGATACGGGAACTTAAGATTATCGGCGAATGCAATATTCAGTATGCGCTAGATCCGAAATCGAGCGAATACCGTATTATCGAAGTGAATGCACGGTTATCTCGATCTAGTGCTCTTGCGTCGAAGGCCACAGGGTATCCGCTTGCCTATATTGCGGCAAAGCTCTCTTGTGGGAAAACACTTCCAGAGCTCACCAATTCCGTGACCCGAAAAACATCATCATTTTTTGAGCCGGCACTTGACTATGTGGTGGTAAAAATTCCGAGGTGGGATTTGGATAAATATACCAACGTAGATCCGAAAATCGGAAGTGAAATGAAAAGCGTCGGCGAGGTGATGAGCATAGCGCGTACGTTTAAAGAGGCGATTCAGAAGGCCGTGCGGATGCTTAATCAGGGGTTTGATGGAGTGGTGGACTCAGAGGAAATGGGTTTCGATGTATCTACGCTTCGAAAGCGTTTGGTTGAGCCTGACCAAAAGAGGCTTTTTGTCATTTGTACAGCGTTATCCAAAGGAATTACTGTAGAAGAAATTTATCGTCTTACCGGCATTGATCCGTGGTTTTTGTATTCACTTCATCGGATCGTCCAAACATATCATGCATTAAAGAAAGCAAAAACACTTAATAGGGAAGCTCTTGCTGATGCGAAAAGACAAGGATTTTCCGATAAGCAAATTGCACAGACGCGGTCAGTAAAGGAACAAGATATTCGAAAACTGCGAAAAGCAAATCAAATAATTCCTGTGATAAAACATATCGATACACTGGCAGGAGAATTTCCAGCAAAAACCAATTACCTCTACATGACGTATGCCGCCGAAAAAAGTGACTATACCCCAAATCCCAGGGAAGAAAAGGTAATTGTGTTGGGTTGTGGTCCATACTCTATCGGTACTTCAGTGGAGTTTGATTGGTGTGCGGTCAATACGGTCATGTCCCTTAGGAAAAATGGTAAAAAGACGGTTGTGATCAATTGTAATCCAGAGACTGTTTCGACGGATTATGACAATACCGATTACCTATATTTTGAGGAACTGAGTCTCGAGCGTTGTTTGGATATTTATGATGTAGAACACGCACCGTTTGTTGTATCTGTAGGAGGTCAGATTCCTAACAATCTCGCTCCACGTCTTGATGAATGTGGTGTGCCTTTGTTTGGGTCGGATGCGAAAACGATTATGAAAGCAGAAGACCGTCAGGTATTTAGCGCCATTCTGGATCAGCTAGGAATTGATCAACCATTATGGAGCGAGGCGCATAATCTCAAACAATCTGTAGTTCAGGCCAAAAAGATAGGATTTCCGATTCTTATCCGTCCATCATTTGTTCTCTCGGGTAAGGCAATGCTGGTCATTGAAACAAAAGAGCAGTTGACGAAGTATCTTGGTGAGGTTGGAGTGCATGTGAAAGAATATTCTCTTGTTATGACAAAATTTTTGCAGGGTGCTACCGAGTGCGACTTTGACGGTGTCGCTAAAGACGGCAAGATTATTGCGTTTGCACTCTCCGAACACGTAGAAAAAGGCGGTGTGCACTCAGGAGATGCGACGTTGGTGTTCCCTGCATTTTCTTTATCCAACACTGCGACAACGTTGATTGCAGAAGACGCTGCGACTATTATCGCGTCTCTTATGGTTAGCGGCCCGTTTAACATCCAGTTTCTGGTGGTTGAGGATAAAACCTATGTGATAGAGTGTAACCTTCGTGCTTCGCGAAGTATTCCTTTTGTCAGCAAAGCGATGAACCGAAATTTAATTACGCTAGCCACCGATATCGCATTGGGTAAGTCCGTTACAGCGGTTTCCGCCAAGCCCTACACTCATGTCACGGTTAAAGTCCCGCAATTTTCTTTCAAGCGTCTTCGTGGAGCGGATCCAATTTTACGGGTGGAAATGAGCTCAACGGGTGAGGTAGCCGCATTTGGCAAAAATGTGTATGAAGCGTATCTTACTGCTCTATTAGCAACGGGGACACACTATCCGAAAAACAAGGCAGTATTTCTTAGTCTTGGAGGAATGGCAGGGAAGGAAGGATTTCTTTCTGGAGTAAAACTTCTGAAACACATGGGGTATATGTTGTATGCAACAAGCGGAACACATATGTATTTAAAAGATAATGGCATAGAATCAACGAGAGTTTCGAAGCTTCACGAAGAAACGCACCCCAACTACCAAGATTTGCTGAAAAATAATACGATAGGTATAGCTATAGTTTTGCCGGAACGGTTTACCGATGCGAGCCGAAAGTCCGTGCAAGAGGGTTTAAGCGATGGGTATTTAATGCGAAGGATGTCTATAGACATGGGAGTACCCATCTTTACGAATGCAGAGACCGCTATGTTGTTCATAGAGTCCATGCATCGGTATACGATTGATACGCTGCCGGTGGTAGCATGGAATGAGTATATGGAAAAAGGAGGTTCATATGAAAAATAATAGGTTGTACCTACAGGATATTATTACGACGGAGACGTTTTCGATAGAAGATATAGAACTTGTGTTTGAACGTGCTCGAAAGATGCGGGAGATCGTTGAAACCCGGGGTGGCACCGATCTTCTGAATGGTAAGATTCTCGCTGCATTATTCTATGAGCCATCCAGCAGAACATTTTCGTCTTTTATTACCGCCATGCAGCGCCTTGGTGGTGGCATCATTCCTTTAAACGGCATGGGAAATACGTCGGTTGCCAAAGGTGAGACGCTTGAGGATACGGTACGTGTGTTTTCCTCCTATGCGGATATTCTTGTGATTCGTCATTCCAGTCCCGGATCGCTTACGCTTGCAGCAAAATACGCGAACGTCCCAGTCGTGAACGCCGGTGAAGGAGCGCTGGGAGAGCACCCGACTCAAGGACTTATTGATTTGTTTACCATCCAGGAGCGCTTCGGTAAGATCGATGGACTTTCTATTCTTATAATCGGTGATTTGGCGCATTATCGCCCAACTAATTCCTTGATGAAATTACTCGCTAATTATTCTCATGTCCGGTTACACTTGGCAACACCACCAGAAGTACCGATACAAGAGAGCATACGAACATATTTGAAAAAGAAAAAAGTAAACGTTACTGAATACAACAATTTTACCAAAGTGCTACCCGATGCGGATGTTCTTTATGTGACCCGCGTGAAAAAAGAATATATGGCGCAAGATTTGTATAACAAGATTCGGGGAAGCTATGTTGTCCGCAGGGTACTTGCAGATAAAATGAAGAAAGACAGCATTATCATGCATTGTTTGCCCAGAGTTGATGAGATAGCGGTTGATGTGGACGATAATCCACGGGCTGTGTACTTTACCCATCAAGTACGAAATGGTTTGTATATCCGAATGGCATTATTGTCATTGATTTTGCAGAAATAACATATGGCCATGCATCGGTTACCCGGACTTATAGATATTCATGTTCATTTGCGTGATCCGGGTGCGACGTATAAAGAAGATTTCGGTACGGGTACACGAGCAGCAATACATGGTGGTTTTACGTATATTATTGATATGCCCAATAATCCCGGCGATCCCACGGTATCACTATTGCGTCTCAAAGAAAAGATTGATCTGGCGCATAAAAAAGCTCTCTGCGATGTAGGATTTCACTATGGAACGGACGGCCACAATCTGGAAACGTTTCCACAGGCGTTTCATAATCCAGACGTCTTCGGATTAAAAATTTACGAAGAGCCTACGACGGGCGAACTACTTATAGAAAATTACAGAACGCTCGAAGATATTATGAGTGCGTGGAATAATGACAAACCTATTCTGGTGCATGCCGAAGGCGCACGTCTGGAGAAGTCCCTGGCTATCGCGCATCGGTTTGGTCGAAGGCTTCATGTGTGTCACGTTTCCAGTGCGGCCGATGTGAAGCTGGTGCGTGAGGCGAAGGCACGCAACCAATATGTGACCGCCGGAGTGACACCGCATCATTTATTTTTGACTGACGTGGATGTAGCGAGGTTAGGAAATTTTGGGTTGGTCAAGCCTGCGATAGCAGATAAAAAAAATCAGGACGCATTGTGGGAGGCTCTCGCTGATAGGACTATCGACATAGTGGAAACGGATCACGCCCCTCATACAAAAGAAGAGAAGGCTCGTAGCGCTCCATCGTTTGGAGTGCCAGGGCTTGAAACGGCGGTTGGGTTGCTTTTAAGGGCGGTGAAGGAAAAAAGATTGTCAGATCGTGACGTTGTTATTTTGTTACATAATAATCCCCAAAAGATATTCGCTATCCCGGATCAGAAAGATACGTTTGTCGAGCTTGACCCGGATACACCATACAAGATAGGGGAAGGCGGATACGAAACAAAATGTGGGTGGAGTCCGTTTGATGGGTGGGAAGCGTATGGAAAAGTCCAGCGCGTCGTGTTGCGAGGTAAATCTCTTGTTGAGAACGGCAAGATAGTATAGTATTGCAGCTAAAGAAGAACAAAGGGGGATTTGGTATGACTAAAAATTTATTGTCAGTTGAGTATTGCGGTGTGACATTTCCCAATCCGCTCGTCTTGCCCTCCGGAATTGCGCAGGAAATCCCCAGGGATCATGAGCGGTTCGCCAGGGCGGGCGTCGGAGGTGTGACGACCAAATCTCTGACACCCGAACCCCGCGAGGGTAACCCACTACCTCGTGTTTTAAAAACCGAAAATGCCTTCCTTAATTCCGTCGGTTTGCGAGGTCCGGGCATGAAGGCGGGCGTTCCTCTTGTTGCCGATTTTATCAAGTCTTCCCCGGTGCCAACGATTGCCAGCGTGTTTGCGACAAAAGTCAAAGACTTCGAGGCGTTTGCTGAGGCTTTCAAGCCCGTGATTGGTGACGCCCTTTTTGAACTGAATTTAAGCTGCCCTAACGTCGATGATGATATGGGCAAACCTCTGGGGCTGGGTGCCGAGTCGTCCGCAGCCGCTGTGAAAGCGGTTAAAAGAATCATGGGGAAGGTACCGGTTTTGGCAAAACTTACGCCAAACGTCCCAAATATTGCAGAGGTTGCCAAAGCATGTGAGGCGGCTGGTGCTGACGGAATCGTCGCAGTTAACACATACGGTCCTGGTATGGTCATCGATATCGTCCGAAGAAAGCCGGTTCTAGGAGCCAAGCGGGGAGGGGTGTCTGGACCTGGTATTAAGACGTTGACGATTCGTTGCATTTATGACATCTACGAAGTTGTCAAAATCCCGATCATTGGCATGGGTGGTATTACCACGACACAGGACGTCATTGAAGTGATGATGGCTGGCGCGACTCTCGTAGGTATAGGTACGGCGACGTACTTTAAGGGTATCGGCGTGTTTGAGGAAGTGAAAAGTGGCTTACGACAGTATATGGAAAAGCAGGGCCTCAAAAGCCTCAAAGAAATTGTCGGCGTTGCGCACTCATAACCATGAACTGGATTACAGCATCCTTTATCGCAATCGGCGTTATCGGCGTATCGGATCTATTCCGGAAGTTAGCAAGTGGACTGAAGGATCCGTTTTTTACCAATCTCATGTTTCAGATAGGATCCATCGTTATGACGGTGCTTTTCTACGCAGCGTTCAGCAGAAAGGTAGAAAACAATTCCCGCGATATTGTCTTTGCGTTGATCGGCGGCGCGCTGGTATCCATATTCAGCCTTTTTTCGTTTAAAGCGTTGGCATTAGGACCAGGGGCTTCCACCGTGATGCCTATACTCCGAATTGGCGGGGTTGCTCTGATTGCAGTATTAGGAGTAATTTTCCTCCGAGAAAAATTGGTACCGCAGGCAATTGTTGGCCTAGTATTTTCATTTATTGGTATCTATCTCTTGTTTTCCGCCAAATGATAATTATGAAATATAAACTAGGGGTTTTTGGATCGGTGGTTGACGAAACAGAGAAAACGCGAAGGATCGCAAGGCAACTAGGAAAGGAAATTAGCACGTTTAGCAAGTCAGTAATACTTATAAATGGAGCATGTCCGGGCATCCCGTATGAGGTTGCTAGGGCTGCACGAACAGCGGGGTCGATTGAAATTTGGGGATTTTCTTCAGAGGTGAGTGAAGAAAAACAGCGGCAATATAATCCTAAAGATAATCTTTCTTTATATAGCAAGCTTATATATGTGCGAGGCGATTTTGAGTTAGTGGATAACGAGGTGGCGCGCAAAAAATTTCGTAACGTCCTTTCGACGGCACGCTGCGACGCGGGAATTATAGTATCCGGAAGATGGGGAAGCATGGAGGAATTCACGAATTTATACGATATGGGAAAAGTAGTTGGTGTTCTTACAGGAACAGGGGGAGTTGCCGATATACTTCCGGAAATATTTCCAAAAGTGCATAAACCCAGTAAAGCTAGAGTGTTTTTTGACAATGCTCCTGGAAAATTAGTACAGTTGGTGATAGAAGAAGTAAAACGGAGGAATTTATGACGTTTCAACAGAAACTTGACGCGATCGTAGAAAAAAATAATTCCCTTGTCTCGGTGGGACTGGACAGTGACCTAGCCAAAATCCCCCAGTATATCAAGGCGGGTAAAAATCCGCAGTTTGCGTTTAACAAAGCGATTATCGATGCGACGCATGACTTGGTGTGCGCATGCAAACCTAACTCGGCGTACTATGAGGCGCAAGGAGCCGGAGGAATTGAAGAGTTAAAAATGACCTGCGATTATGTGCGCGCACAGTATCCGGAAATTGTTATGATCCTTGACGCAAAGCGCGCGGATATCGGTAACACCAACGAAGGTTATGTTCGGTATGTCTTTGACTATCTTGGCGCCGACGCCGTGACGCTCCACCCGTATTTGGGGAAAGAAGCGCTCAAGCCTTTCCTTGATAGAAAAGATAAAGGATGTTTTATTCTTTGCCGAACGAGCAATCCCGGAGCAGGGGAGTTTCAAGATTTAGCTTTCGATTCCGGGGATCAAAATATCAAACTATATCAGCAGGTGGCGAAAAACGTTGCTGAGCATTGGAATTATAACGGAAATTGCGGTCTCGTGGTTGGTGCCACCTACCCTGATGAACTTAGTATTGTGCGACGTCTGGCTAAAAACATACCCATCCTTATTCCTGGTGTCGGTGCCCAAGGCGGAGACGTAGAAAAAACAGTAAAAGCAGGAGTTGATAGTTGTGGCAGAAACGCTATTATTAACTCTTCCCGCGGCATCATTTTTGCCTCAAATGCCGCTGATTTTGCCAAAAATGCGCGCGAGGAAACGGAAAAATTAAAAAACAATATTAATCGGTACAGATAAATCATTAAGGAGGTTCGTATGGCGGAAGATATTATTGCTATTTTGAAAAAAGCAGGAGCAATTATCACGGGTAGTCATATCGTGCTTACTTCAGGTAAACATTCTAGCGTTTATATCAATAAGGATGCGTTATACCCTCATACGGAAGAAACTTCAAAAGTGGGAAAAATGTTTGCAGAAAAGTTTAGAAATGCCGAAATAGACACTGTGGTAGCTCCGGCTGTTGGAGGCACGATTCTTTCTCAGTGGACAGCGTACCATCTGTCACTACTAAAGAAAAAAGAAATATTTTCTGCATATACGGAAAAAGATAAAGGAACGCTTGCTTCTGCCTCAGAGAGCGAACAGGTATTTAGACGCGGGTACGATAAATATGTGAGAGGAAAAAACGTATTAGTGCTTGAGGATTTGACGGCGACCGGCGGGTCAGTGAAGAAAGTCGTTGATAGCGTCAGAGCGGCTGGAGGGAATGTTGTAGCCGTTTGTGTTATGGTGAATCGCGATCCGGAACATATAACAAGCGAATCTATTGGTGCGCCGTTTTCTTCGCTTGGTGTGTTTCCCGCCGAAGCAATTGAAGAAAAGGACTGTCCGCTTTGTAAAAAAGGTGTGCCGATTAATACAACGGTCGGTCACGGAAAGAAATATCTAGAAGAGAGAGGAAAAAGAATATGAACAATACTACCATTGTTTCTCATCCGCTTATCGACCATTCGCTTACCATCCTCCGCGATAAGACGACAAAGACGGCTGAATTTCGTCATCATGCGGACGTGGTATCCAAAATTCTTATTATCGAGGCGACGAAGCACATGCTCCTCAAAGATAAGCCAATCGATACGCCGCTTGCACCGTTTGTGGGTAAAGCCTTAAAAGATGATGTCGTTGTCGTTCCCGTGCTTCGGGCGGGACTGGCGATGCTCTTTGCGCTTGGTGATCTGTTGCCGTCGGTAGCG
>CAZOTW010000007.1:23900-31576 GCA_964582845.1 uncultured Gammaproteobacteria bacterium | reverse complement strand
TGCTCTGAGGTGGGAGCGGAGGTTGGAATGCGGGAGGGAGTACGCGTGGGTGTGGGCGTTCGCGTGTGCGTTGGGGTCGATGTTGAACTTGGGATAGGCGTTTGGGTGTTAGGTGGTATCGATGTGGGAGTGGGAGTAACTGTGGGCAGAGAAGACGTAAGAGAAATATTGACCGTGTTTGACTCCCCAGCGTAAGAACCGCTTTTACCCGTATAACGACGAACTTTTAGATCATAATTACCAGGTCCCTGATAGTTGGGATCATCTATTTTAAAACGCATTTTTAATCTGCCATACCAACTACCTGCCTGGATGTCAGCCGCGTAAAAATTAGCCTTAATGTATTCTGTGTCGGGGCTACTGACATAGTCAATCCAATTGTCGAAGGTGTTGGCAGTTTCTCCAAAGTATTTACTGCTGGCAACCGAACGCAAGGTTCCCTGTAGATAACAGCGATTATCTGGACAATTGGCAGCGGTCACCCCGGAAAGAGTGGCTTCAAAACAAACTTCCTGACCATTGATTTCCGGAGCAAAGATGGTGAACTCAACGGCAAAGGCGGGAAACGCTATCAAAAGAAAGGCACACAGAAGAATGGGCAGACCAAAAAATAATTTCATTAAAAGAGCTTGTTACTGCACGTGCAGGAAAAAGCTCAAGACGCCATTGCCATAATCAATATATTTAATTTTTATAATACTACTTCCCCCACACGTTTGACTCGAAGCATACAATGTTCCGTCGGCAGGTGCGCGTATAACGGGACTTGAAAGTGATACCATATCAAATCCCGTATGCGTTCCCCCTGAGTACGCGTAACGCCATGACCAAGGCGTTTTTCCAAAATGTTGGGTGAGTTGTATGGTGTCTTGAACCGGCCAATCCCAACTGCCGCTTCCCACATTCCACGTGCCGCCATTTTGTTCATCATCGACGGTCTTATTGGATAGATACTGCGATGGATCTACCCACGCACCATCCTTACGGATTTCAAAATGCAAATGTGGACCCGTAGAACATCCCGGATATCCGGTATTACCCACCAGAGCAATAGGGTCACCTCGTTTCACCGGTCCCACCTGTACCGAATCCACGAGCGCTCGCTCAATTGCCTGCTTTTCAGCGAGCGCCTGCGCCAACAGTTGTTGATAGACTGCTTCTCGTCCCTGCGTCTGGGTAAGCAAGGCATCTTTTGCCTGTTTTTGCGCGGCGAGTTCTGCATTTTGTCTCTCGAGTTCAAGTTTAATTCGTTCCAACTGAGTTTTTTTGTCCTCTCGCACGAGCTTACGCTCGTTGTAATTGTTCTGTATTGCTTTTACCTGAAAAACGAGTGCCGCATCCTCCTGCTGAACGGTCATAAGATATTTCGCGCGCGTAATGAAATCAGAAAAATTTTGACTCAAGAGCAGTAATCCGAATTGCGACGTTGACGAGCGTTTATATGATTCCGGTATGCGCCGTAGCATCAGTGTCAGGCGCATATTTAATACTTGCTCAAGACGATTAACTTCATCTTCTAGTTGATTAATTTCATGTAAAAGCGTATCTATCGTTCTTTTCGTACTTTCGATACGCGAGGTCGTCAGGCGGATCTGATTAGTCATGTAATTTATCTGACCGGACAGTGTTTCCCGTTGATTTTGGCATGCCGCAACGAGAGCGCTATAACAACTCACACGCGAATTCGGATCGCCAATTTTTTCACAGGAATCACTTTCGCACGTTTGTTGCGCACCAATCCTAGCCGGCAAAAGAAGGACAAGGAGGATAAAAGTTACAATAAATATCCATTTGGTTTTGTTCATGCATGTATCAAATTTTTAAATAGCGACTCAGGGCAATCAAGCTCCCGACGCTCCCTAATAAAAACCCAACGATCAAAAGAATGCACAAAAATCCTATGTACGCCAAGAGAAACGGCGCGGACATAGGATTACTAAATACGCCGGAAATACTGGGGATAATGCCCAAAAATGAAAGGAGTGTCGGACGAAACCATAGGGTGACAATTGCAATAATGATCCATGATCCCAAGGCACCAAAAACGCCGTATAATCCCCCTTCCAGTACAAACGGCATGCGGATATACCACGGCGATGCTCCCACCAGCTTGAGAATTTCTACTTCCATTTTTTTCAACGCGATCTTCATACTAATCACGGTCATAACGATGAGAATGGAATTAACGGCAAGAAGGCCGACGAGGAATCCCCCCACAAGTCGCACTGCGTTGGTCCATTTGAGGAGCGTCGCCACAACGTCCCGCTGAAATACCACTTCCTCCACGCCTTGCGCCTGCTTGATCACGGGTTCCAAATCAGTAAGATATTTCGGGTCGGTCGCAGAAACTTCCAAGGATGCCGGTAATATATCCGCCGTTACCATTTCCAGAAGAAGCGGGTCATTTTTGTTTTGCGTTCGATAGATAGCCAGTGCATCATCTTTTGAAACGTATTTCATGGAAGCTACTTTTCCCGTCGCCTCAAGCGTCTTTTTTAACGCATCCGCGTCTGCCGGAGCCGCTTTCTCGGTAAAAAATACCGTTATTTGCGGTTTACTCTCAAAATACTGAAGAATCAGAGATGATCCGATGGTCACCAAAAGAAAAAACCCGGCAAGAAGCATGGTCAGAAACATCGTGAGAATCGCCGCCATCGTCAGGTAGGGCGACCGACGCATATGCTTCCATGTATCATGAAATACCTGCATGTTCCTTCTTTCCTTTCCCTTTCGTCGGGATATGATATCGTCCTTTTTCTTCATCGCTTACTAATCTTCCTTGCTCAAGTGCGATGGTTCGTTTTTTGAGATCGTTGACTATCGTCGCATTGTGTGTCGCCATAATGATCGTCGTACCGATTTTGTGAATCTCATGTAATATATCTAGAATATCCCATGCAGTCTGCGGATCCAAATTTCCGGTCGGTTCATCAGCAAGAAGTATGCTGGGTCCTCCGACAATTGCCCGCGCAATACTCGTCCGCTGCATCTCTCCTTGGGACATCTGTACAGGGAAAAAATCTCGCTTATCACTAAGCCCGACCAAATCCAATACGTCCATCACACGTGTTTCTATACCGCTGGGCTTTTCCCCCAATATTTCTAACCCCAATGCAACATTTTCATATACCGTCCTATCGGAAAGTAACTTAAAGTCCTGAAAAACCGTTCCGACCTTCCGCCGCAGGAGGTATATTTTTGAGGCCGGTAGCGTCTCAACTTTCCAATCATCTACATATACCGATCCGTTGGTTGGAAGAATATCCCGAATTAAGAGGCGTAAAAACGTTGTTTTCCCAGCGCCCGACGGACCGATAAGGAAAACAAAATCTCCGTCTTTTATTTCAACGGTTATATCGGACAGGGCGCTTATGGGCCCACTGAAGTGTTTGCTGACATTTTCAAATCGTATCATTCCGACAAAATTTCTACTCTACCTACATCCATAAGCCAAGCAACTTTTTTCGCGCCAATCGTCTGCCCCCACACGCGGACTTTCTTGCCCACAAATTGATCAAGATCGACAAAGGAAGAAACTAAATATGCAGTTTGAGACGGCCCGCCCTCGCGGACCAGGTTATGAGATCCCTCACCGCTTGCGCCGCCCTTCTGTATCACCCCTTCCGCGCTATCTTTAAATGTCTTGGTATCGGTGCTTCCGGCAACTTTGTCTGTTTTAATCACCGTTGACGTTTGACCAGGCTGCATCATGGCGCCGGTACTTCGAGACAAAAGGTATCCAGTTCCAATACCCAAGAGCACAAGAACGACGTAAACGGCAACGACAATGCGTGTGTTTATTTTCATAGTTTCATTATCACGTTGTACTTGCTCTACTGGTACATGACTAACAGGACGCTCGGTTACCGTTTTTTCCTGCAGCACTTTTGAAGGAACGGGCTGCATAACTGGTTCCTCCTTATGGTTTTACCATTATTATCCCTTATGATATTTTTTTCAAGTATGCGATGATAAAGTCCTCTATATCGCCATCAAGTACCCGATTGGTATTACTCGTTTCATACTGCGTACGCAAATCCTTCACCATATGGTAGGGGTGTAGGACATAGGAACGTATCTGATTACCCCACCCCGGCGTTTTATACTCCCCTTTCATCTTTTCCTGCTCCTGCCGAATTTGTGACTCCTGCATCGCCCACAATTTCGCCTGCAATACTTTGAGCGCATACTCTCTGTTTTGCCCTTGATATCGCTGCGCCTGACTCGTCACGATAATCCCCGTGGGCTTATGTTTCAGACGCACTGCTGTAGACACCTTATTGACGTTTTGACCGCCTTTTCCGCCGCTTCGGTAAAATTCCCACTCCAAATCCTCCTCCTTTATATCAATCCCCGCCCCCTCTTCCAGAATGGGCAGCACTTCTGCCATGGCAAATGACGTCTGGCGTAGATTATCTGCATTAAACGGGGATTGCCGGACCAACCTGTGGACACCCGCTTCGGCTTTGAGAAAACCATACGCATAGGCGCCGGAAACGGACAACGTAATGCTTTTTATACCGGCTTCGTCACCGGGAGTATAGTCAATTTCTTCGTGTTCCCACCCCTTTCTCTCGATATAGCGGGAATACATGCGAAGAAGCATGCTCGTCCAGTCCATTGCCTCAGTGCCCCCTTGTCCGGCGTGAAGCGCTAAAATCGCATCATTGTGATCGTATGGACCGGAAAGATAGGTGGTAAACTCAAGCCGATCCAATTCTTTTAACAAATCCTTTTCGTTTCCTTCTTCAAGTAATCGCGCCACCTTCTCCCCTTCTTCCAGTTCTTTTTGAAGGCTTGCCAACTGCTTCATCTTCTTTGCCGCTCCTTGAGAATCTTTCCAAAAATCAGGGTGAGCGCTCTGGGCTTCCAGTTCCCGCATTTGGCGCCGTTTACCCTCCAGATCGAGTTTCTGTAATAAATGCTCCGTACGAGTTTTTATATCTTCTTCCATGACGCTCATTGTACCATGGGGCTATTCCACGGGCTTACATAAGGCCTCTTGAATTTGTATTTGTTCGTCTTTGGGCAATTTATCAAATTGACCTTTCAGCTGATTGACCGCATTGCCGACGACGATCGTCTGCATCCTTTTTTGAATCGCATCACGCACTGATCCACTCACTGAAGCAGCGAGCGATCCGAAGTTGATGACTTGCACCTGTGACTCATCGATGACCCCTAAAACGTCTGCCATTTTCTGTCCCGGCTCGGTTTTTAAAACCACGTCATGCACTTCCTGCAACAATTTTGGGCGCTCATGAGAGGTAAGCTTAGGCCACGCCAGGCTTCCGCTTGCTAGCGACATCGTGGCAACAATAAGTGCGATAATAAAATTAACTACAGGACTCATAGTTCATATATACCGGTTACAAGCCGATACATTGTTAAGTATATGGCCAATCCGTCGGAAATGGAAGCATGGCCCATTGGCAAAGTACGTAATCACGTGATATAACTACTCCGATGATAATTATGGGGATCGATCCGGGAATTGCACGTTTAGGCTGGGCAATTGTAGAAACAACACGACCTAACCCTCGTCCAATCGCCTACGGATGCATCACGACGAAACAGACGGATACCGCACCAGAGAGACTCCTTGCGGCTCATAGTGCCTTAAAAAGGCTTCTGACACAGTATCACCCAGCTTGCGTAAGCGTGGAGGATCTTTTTTTCGCGACAAATGCAAAAACCGCCATTTCCGTAGGCCAGGCCCGGGGCGTCGTGCTTCTCGCTGCTGCACAATTCAAAATCCCCGTGGTATCATATTCCCCACTTGCGATAAAACAGACGATCTGCGGGGACGGAAAAGCAGATAAAATGCAGGTCCAACATATGGTGACGAAAATATTACGATTATCCCGAGTTCCACAGCCAGACGATGCCGCCGACGCACTGGCAATTGCTATGACGCACGCATACTCGTATAAATTGAAGGAGAAAATGCATGATTAGACGGTTACATGGTACTGTTGTCGAAATTAATACTACTCTTCTCGTTGTGGATGTTCACGGAGTAGGATATGCGGTCCATTGCACAGAGAAACTCGCAAGTCTCTGTAAGCTCAACGAAACCATTCTTTTATTTATTCACACGCACGTCCGGGAAGATACGCTGGATCTCTATGGGTTTCGCGAGCAGCAAGAACTACTGCTCTTTGAACAACTTCTTACCGTGTCGGGCATAGGACCTCGGATCGCGTCTTCTATTATCGAGCGGGGGGCGGCTGCCACAGAAAATGCAGTTCGGACGAGTGATGTGGATTTTTTTACGACCATTCCCCGCCTGGGCAAAAAAAACGCACAAAAAATAATTATTGAATTAAAAAATAAGCTGGGAGGCCTCAAAGAATTAGATCTCACCGGAACAGGCTCGGGTGAAACCAAACAGATAGTAGAAGCACTTACCGGGATGGGATTCGGAAGACCGGAAGTGATTGAGGCTATTAAAAAATTAGAAAGCGACGATGTCACGATAGAACAAAAAATTCGCCATATACTCAAATTATTGGCAAAATAATATACTATGGCAAAAAAACTACCAAAACAACTCGCCAACGATCCGACGCTCGAAGTCGTAACGCCGGAAGAAGAGCGCCTTTTTACGTCTCTTCGCGCAGAAAATTGGGAAGAATTCCGGGGTCAGGAATCGGTAAAAGAAAATCTCCGTATTGCGATAACTGCGGAAAAAAAAAGGAGGGAGCCCTTTGACCACATTCTTCTGTATGGCCCGCCGGGACTCGGGAAAACGACACTCGCGCATTTAATCGGGAAGGAAATGGAGGTCAACATACGTGTGACGTCAGGACCCGCACTCGAACGGTCCGGAGATCTGGCCTCTATACTCACCAATCTCGAACGAGGGGATATTTTGTTCATCGATGAAATCCATAGACTCAATAAAGTAGTCGAAGAAACGCTCTATCCTGCTATGGAAGATTTTGCTTTGGATATCGTCATCGGGAAAGGTCCGTCTGCTCGAACCCTCCGACTGGATTTGCCGCAATTTACTATCGTCGGGGCAACAACCCGCATTGGCCTCCTTTCTTCTCCGATGCGCGACCGATTCGGTCTTATTGCCCATCTTCCGTTTTATAAACCCGGTGACCTGGAACATATCCTGGTTCGTGCCGCAAAAAAACTCCATATTGTACTCCCTGAACGAGCGCGAAAAGAACTTGCGAAACGTAGCCGCGGGACACCGCGTATTGCCCTCCGCCTTCTCAAACGTGTCCGGGACGTCGCCCAGGTACACGGAGACGGAAACATTACCGATGAAATCCTCGCGAAGTCACTTGCGATACTTGATGTAGACCATGAAGGCTTAGACGCTTCTGATAGAAAATTACTGACGACTATTATCGATACGTTCAACGGCGGTCCTGTCGGTATCGAGACTATCGCTGCCGCTCTCTCAGAAGACGTGGGAACTGTCGAAGAAGTGTTAGAGCCATATCTTATGCAAATCGGTTTTCTCAAACGGACTTCCCGTGGACGGACGGCGACTGCGCGTGCGTTTACCCACCTGGGAAAACCCGCGCCTAAAAGTCTCTCCCAGAAAAAACTCGACCTATCGTAATACACGTTGTCGCTCCTCGCGGCGCTGTTGGTCGGCACGCCGTGATTCTCGCATCGTCAAGGTCCAGATCGATATCTCTCCATCAATTTAATCA
>CAZOTW010000007.1:3716-23868 GCA_964582845.1 uncultured Gammaproteobacteria bacterium | reverse complement strand
CTTCGAAACGGCATGCCTCCCCGCGCCTTCCTGTTATATACGAGTTACGCGATATTATCATTTCGGGTGACACGAGCGAGGGCATCCCGGCAAAGCCGGAGCCAAACGCAAACCTGAGCCAGAAGACCAGGGAAAACACAAGAAAGGTGTACATTTGACCAAAGAGAACATAGAACGGGGAATCTGTGGCGTTTGGCGAGGAGTTACCGGGACACGCGAGTGGCAGGACCCGAAATATTGAAAAACAAGTGTTTATTTCAACATGTCATCAATAACTGGCTTAATTTGTTCGTAGGAAACGGCGCCGGTAATCTGGCGCGTCACACCATTTTTCGTATCCAGAAGAATAATACCAGGAGTTCCACCAATTCCGGCTTTTATTCCGCCATCTTCCTCATCTTGTATTTTCGGCGCGTACTTCCCACTATCCAAGCAGTCTTGAAATGTGGTTTCGCTAAGTCCCAATTCGACCGCCAGTGGCACCAGCTTATCGAGAGCAAACCCGCTCCCGTTGCCGGTCGTGCGCTCATAAATCGTATCAATATATTTCCAATACGTATCGTTCCCACCGAGTTCGCCTGCGCACTCCGATGCCTCTGCTTCCTTTAATGCATTTCCGTGCATGGGTAATGGAAAATCCCGATACACCCACATGACGCGACCATCATATGTATCGACAACTTTTTGGGCGGTCAGATGAAAATCTTTACAATTGGGGCACTCTAAATCAGAATATTCTATAAGCGCTATCCTAGCAGTTTTTTCTCCTTTCACATGATCGTCGCTGGCAACGGGGGGCACCGCGCTTGAGACAGGCGGCGTCTGACTGCCTTTCATTTTTTCTAATGTCTGCACATTTATCCATAACCGACCCAGAAAAAACATACCGGCGATAGCCATCGTGACACATAGAACTCGCACGATCGCATTCGTCACTGTTCCATCATCTGATTTCTTTCTTTTCATATATGTAGTATAGACCATACGTGCCCAAGGATATAGCCGCTCCAGCATCGGAAGATACCATTTTGATATAATCTAGTTCCAGATCGGGTGATACTATGGATACCAACAGGAAAAAACATGTTCAAACCGTTTTAAAGCACCTCTACATCAATCCCCTGGAGCGATGTAATTTACGCTGTGCCATATGTTATACGAAAAAAACGGATCCGATACTCCCAAAAGAAACAATTCTGGCGTTTATCCATAAATACAAAAAAGTACATACGCTCGCGAGTGTCACATTTTGTGGCGGCGAAGTGTTTACCTTGCCGTACTTCCCCGGATTAGTCAATACTCTCACGGCTGAAGGCATCTTTGTCCAAATAATCACCAACGGCACGATTGACCGGCTCCACGAATTTTCCCAGCCCAACGCGATGAACATAATCGTTTCCCTCGATGGACTTGAAACCTACCATGACGCCAATCGGGGAAAGGGTAACTTTGCCAAAACCACGAATTTTCTCAAAAAAAGTTTACAGGCAGGGTTTCACGCGGAAATTTTTTCCATTGTTACCAAACAAAATATTGCCGATCTTGACGAATTTGAAAACTATCTCACTACATTTTTAGGGCAAAAAATATCCGTCACCTACCACCCCCGTAAACCACTCGCATATCTCATGCATCACCCAACATCAAATATTGTCGGCACAGTCAAGGGGTTTGATTTTCTAGCGCCTCGGGAGATGGTCCAACTGCTAAAAGAAAGAAAAACGTTTCCGCCAAAAAAGCTAGGATGCTATCAAATCGCACTTATGTCGGACGGACGCGTCTATGGATGCTGTGAAGGGGTTACTTCTATTGGCACAATTGATGATGACGTGGAAACATTATTTCAACATTTATATAGCAGGCTCAATCTTTGGGAAAAGACTAACCCACAAGACCGTTGTCTCGGGTGCACTTCACCGGATTTCGTCTGCGGTATGAAAGAATATATATCAGAATCATGAATCTACAACCTATTTTTATTCGAGAACACGTCGTTAAATCAATTCGGGAGTATTTTTACACGCTTCACTTTCACGAGGTAATCACTCCGACGTTACAAGGCGCATTACCCCTGGAGCCGAACATCTATGCGTTTGAGACTACGTGGTTTATGGTGAAAAGGAAAAAGAGGGCATATCTTTCTGTCTCACCCGAGTCAGGGCTAAAAAAAATGATAGCTCTCGGCATTGGCAACTGTTTTGCCATAGCGAAATCATTTCGGAATATAGAGGATGCAGGTTCGCATCACATACCGGAGTTTATGATGCTTGAATGGTATAGAACACATGCCACGTACCGCGACATCATGGATGACACAAAACAATTAGTGCAATATGTTAAACGGCAGATCGATACCTATGTCGGTAATCCGCCGGGCGGCACCCTCATGTATCAAGGCAGGAATGTGGCAATTGAAGGCATATGGCCAACATATTCCCTCGTTGATCTCTTTAGAAAATATGCTGGCGTCGCGCTCCCGGAAATTCTTGATGATAAAAAGATGGTCAAAGCGGCGTTTCGGAAGGGGTACCGCGTTGCAAACGCCACCTGGGAACAACTTTTCCATCAAATATTTTTAAACGAAATAGAGCCAAAACTCGGCATCAATCCTTGTTTCGTTACGGATTTCCCCTCGAGAATTTCGCCCCTCTGTGCCGTAAATCCCAAATACCCGTATCTTGCCCAACGTTTTGAACTCTATATAGCGCAAATGGAACTTGCCAACGGCAATACGGAAAATACGGATATACAGAATATAAAAACGGTCTTTGCCAATGAACGAAACCTGCGGCGTAAAAGGAATATTTCAGCGCCACCGATTGACGATGTGTTTATTAAAGCTCTTGAGCGCATGCATGCCTCATCTTTTGCCGGCTGTGGACTTGGAATTGATAGGCTTGCAATGATTCTTGCTAACGCGAAGGATATTACTGACGTTGAACCTCTTTCGTTGAAGTAAATGAGGGCTATCTCACGAGTTTCGCGATATTGCATTTCGGGTTAAATGAGCGAGGAGAGGCGCGGGGAGGTCCCGCTTAGCGGGACACGACCAACAGCGCCGTAAGGCAGGCCCGAAATAATGCGAAACCCCTGACGGATTCTAACGGAGCGAAAACGTTTTACCCGAAAAATCCTTAAAACCCTTCTCGTAATCGATATGCCATGCACCACCTTCAGGCACGGAAATTTTCCCGTAGCCCTTGGGAGTATCGATGACAAATCGCGCGGTCGCCGCAACGCCGGAAAGTTTCGGCCGAAGCATTTGCCACATACGAATCGCGCGTTTTATCGGGACGGTAAAATGTTTTGCCCAATATACCGGATCATTTTGGTAAATATAATATGGGATGATCCCTTCAATCGCGAGTGTCGTAAATAGTTTATAGAGTATTTGCACGTTATCATTCACTCCTTTTAGTAAAACTGATTGTGACATCACGATAGCGCCCTCTCTCCGAAAACGCTCCAAAACGGCAAGTGTTTGCGGTGTCAGTTCTAGGGGATGATTGATATGTACGATCAACCGTAAATTTTTTATTTGTTTGGCGGCTGCAAAATGCGCATCACGGAAAAGAAGAGGATTATGTACAGGAGCGCGGGTACCGATGCGAACGATCTTTAATTTCCCTTTTTGTTGAAGTTGCCCCAGTTTGCCTAATACGTAGTGGAGTATATTGGGGTTGACGGTCATAGGATCGCCCCCGGACAATATAATTTCATTAATTCCCTCTTCTTTTTCTATATATGCGAGCGTCTCATTCACTTGGTCCATCAAAAGATGCGGTGTGTGCGCTAGAGCTGCAGCGCTTCCACCGGTACTTCCTGCAGGTATCCCTACTTCACGACCTCTGGTGCAAAACCGACAGTATGCGGCACAATGACGGGTGATGGTCCAGAGCCCACGACCATAGTATCGAAATGATTGATTCTTCTTTCCGATATTGCTTTCATATTTATATACCAGACCCGGCGCTACCTCATGCTCATCTTCAAGAAGCGGATCTTTCATGCCTTTTTTAAAGTACTGTTTCTCAAGCGCTGGTTGGGACACAAACTGTCTCCCGATGGGCCCATCCGGTCCTCCGGTAGTCATGATGAGATTGGCAAGGTACGGTGAAAAAATCTCCGGCAGTCCTCCGTGAGGCAACATCACTTTTGTTCCCCGTGGTTGTAACCGTGGCGGTTGTACCGATACTTCAGCAGATGACTCCTCTTTCTTTTTATGCCGCTTGGGTATGTCTAGGGGCTCTGGTATATGTGGTATTACTAAGACAGTGTTCACAGATGATGCATCACGTAAAATAAACTGATAAAAATACAGTACGGTTGTTTATTTGAAAAGTCAACAGGGGAATTGATGAGATGCACGAGTTTCGCACTGATACTTTCGAAATCACACCCTATTCGCTCGTACACGATCTATTTTTGATAGATAGCGCTTTCGAAGGCGAAGAGACAGCGGCGTTATTTCCAATAACTCATCTTCTTCAATAAAATCAAGACACTGTTCTAAAGACAAAACCACTGGCGGGTCCAATTGAATAGCAATATCCGCGTTTGCGGAGTGGATATTCGTCAATTTTTTTGTCTTACAAACGTTTATATCAATATCTTCCGATCGGGTATTTATTCCGATAATCATCCCTTCGTACACAGAAACACCGGGTCCGATAAACGATTTTCCTCGGTCCTGCACCGTGGTAAGAGCGTACCCCGATGACTTTCCCGTTTCAATCGAAACAAGAACACCGTTTCGAAGTTTAGGAATGTGTGGAGCAACGGGAAAATACCCTAAAAATAGCGTCGCGAATATTCCGTTTCCTCGTGTTTTTGTGAGAATGTCACCGCGAAATCCCAATAAATTACGGCTGGATATTTTATACACCATTTTTGTAACCCCTCGCTCATTCGTGTGAGTATCCAGAAGAGTAGCTCGTCTTTTTCCCAATTCTTCCGTTATGACGCCAACGAATGAATTATCTATTTCGATCGTAATCTCTTCAAATGGTTCATGCGGTTTGCCATCAATGTCCTTCATGATAACTTCCGGTTTTGCTACCTGCATTTCATATTCCTCGCGTCGTAAATTTTCCAAAAGTACCGCAAGATGAAGTTCTCCGCGGCCTGCCACGACAAATCCCTGCCCATCCGGATTTTCTGTAATACGAAGACCTATGTTTGTCTGTTTTTCTTTCAGAAGGCGTTGATAAATTTGACGAGCAGTGCCAAATTTTCCTTCACGTCCCGCAAATGGTGATGTATTTGCAGAAATGACAATCTTCAGAGTCGGTTCTTCCAATTTTATCGTAGGAAATCCCACAGGATCTGACGGATCGGCGATCGTATTTCCGATTGCAACATTAGCAATCCCGGTCATTGCCACTATGTCTCCCGTTTCCCCTTCTTCTACTTCTACGCGCTTGAGCCCGACGCTTGTAAATACTTGTTCTATGGTAAATCTGCCCAGGACATGACTCTCATCGAGCAGAATGACTGTCTGACGGGGTTTAACGGTTCCTTGGGCCAATCTCCCAATGGCAAATACTCCTTTATGCGGGTCAAAATCGAGCGTTGAGACAAGCATCTTGAATGGCTTATCCTTTTCGACGACCGGCGGAGGCACATTAATTAGAATCGACTGAAAAAGAGGCTCAAGCGTACCGGGCGCATCTATGTTGTCGGGATATTGGGCCCACGCTTTTCCTTCACGGCCCACTGCGTAAAGCACCGGAAAACTCAAATGAGCTTCATGACTGGCCATTTGTAAAAAAAGTTCTTCTGTTTCACGAAGAACCTCCTGGGGACGGGCGTCTTTTCGATCGATCTTATTGATAACGACAATAATTTTTAAACCCTGTTCAAGTGCTTTTTGGAGGACAAACTGTGTCTGAGGAAGTGGCCCTTCAGCGGCATCAATGACAAGAAGCGCACCCTCTGCCATATTTATGACTCGTTCGACTTCTCCGCTAAAGTCCGCATGCCCCGGTGTGTCGATAATATTAATTTTTGTTTCGTGATATTGTACCGCGGTATTTTTCGCAAGAATCGTAATTCCTTTTTCACGCTCAAGGGCATTACTGTCCAAAATCGTCGTTTGAGACATCTCAACCTCATTCTCTCGAAAGGTATGCGTTTGTTTCAGCATGCCGTCCACGAGGGTCGTTTTCCCGTGGTCAACGTGTGCAATGATAGCGATATTTCGTATATCCATATGAAAAATAAATGACCCGCACGAATGCCATGCGGGTTAATAGATCAGCCTAAATCTATCCTATAGGAGATTATAGCAAACTATTGTTCTTTCGTCGAGGAAATTGCCCCTTTTACCAGCGTTTTGACCGTGAATCGCCGCGATGCCCGCCACCATGGCCACCACCGTGACCACCACCAAATCCACCGCGTCGTCCACCATCGTGACCTCCTCGGTCACCACCAAATCCGCCCCCTCCGCCACCATATCCTCCCCCGCCAAAATCTCTGCGCGGGCGGTCCTCTTTTGGTCGAGCTTCGTTAACCACAATTGCACGGCCTTCTACGCTTGTCCCATTGAGAGTTTCCAATGCTTTCTGCGCTTCTTCATCGGTTGACATTTCTACAAAGCCAAATCCTTTACTGCGGCCAGAAAATTTATCGATAATCACGTCTGCTGATGCGACGTTGCCAGCTTGGGAAAAAAGCTCTTGCAGCTGCGCACTCGTCATGCTATATGGAAGACTTCCTACAAACAATCGCTTAGCCATAGACACGTTCTCCTTATATGCTGTAGTTCGCGCTGCCAGAAAATGATGGGAAACCACTAAATTTTCTTTGGTCGCGCCTACAGAAGCAAACCAATACTGCAGG
Source organism: uncultured Gammaproteobacteria bacterium (assembly GCA_964582845.1). GTDB lineage: Bacteria > Patescibacteriota > Microgenomatia > UBA10105 > UBA927 > CAZOTW01. Next base: position 17,025 of record CAZOTW010000007.1, on the reverse strand, counting down.
ACACTATAGCAGGTTCACCCCTGATATACAATAACTACCAAGGGGAAATCACACCTTTAGATGACTGTGATGACCTCCCCAGGAGAGAGCTACCTTTTATGAAAATCGGATGCGAATTGCCCCCACAAGTGACCTCATTAACTCTTTTATATCTGCATTTGATTGGCCAAATCGTCTATCGGTAAACGTTGTCGGGACTTCAAAAACAGTAAAACCTTTTTGTTTTAACGTATATGCTATTTCAGACAATGCGATAAATCCTTTTTCTTTCAAAGGCGCCCGGACGAGCGCTTCCGCCGCGAGACGCGAATACAACCGAAAACCATTTGTGTAGTCAGAAAGGTTCAACCCAAGCCACAATCTCAGAAAAAAATTAATGAGTTTGCTCTGGATAAGCCGTCGCAATGGCCATTTTATAATATGGCTCTGTTTGAGATATCGGGACCCTACGATCATGTCTCCTCTGTCTTTTTTTTCAAGAAACAATCGTATCTCTTCCGGCTTATGTGCAAGATCGGCATCCATCTCGATCATATACGCGATATGCCGGTCGCCCAGGAGCCACTTCATGCCCTCTAATACAGCACTCCCTCTTCCTCCCTTTTTCCCCCGAAAAATGACATGAATCTTTGCCCCTGAAAATTTCTTTTTTTGCAAAATCTCTAGCTTCTTTTGCTCAATTGGTCCGGAGTCATCAACGACGACTACGGTAATACCCCGATAGAGCCGCGTAATTTCGCCAAGCAATATTTTTAGGCTTGCGCTTTCGTTTAACGCCGGGATGACTACGCCGATATTTGAGAATGCTTGCTGCTTCGTCACACCAAATTTACCTTTCATAAAGCGCTCATGAGAGAAGTTTTACTATCGTTCTACCGGAGCGTACTATATCACCCGAGGAGTATTTTGAAAATACAACCATCCCCACCCCGATTTCAAGCGTTTATTTTTTTGTTTTCCCTTTGCCAATTTGACTTGCTAGCTTCATTTGCAACGAATAAATCTCAATGAAACCTGCACTGGCATTTACGTTAAATGAATAGCCACCAAGATTGGTAAAAGAGGTGTGATCCAGCCCAAAAGGTGACTTCATCGCAACCACTGTTGTGCTTCCTTTATAAAGCTTAACGGTCACTTCTCCGGTAACTTTTTCATTCACCTGGTCATTAAAAGCATTAATTGCCTGCATGGCTGGGTCATACCAAAGGGCGCCGTAACAAAAGTAGGCCCACTTGATATCCATGACCGCTTTCAGCTCATTGAGTTGTCTGGTGGACACATATTTCTCCAGAGCTTTATGAGCTTCGATAATGACATGAGCAGCGGGGAGTTCGTAAACCCCGCCATTTTTGACTCCCACTAGTCTGTCTTCAAACATGTGAACCACGCCGACTCCGTATTGACCAGCAAGTTTATTTAACTTAACAATCAACTTGGCCAAGCTTACTTTTTCTCCATTGAGAGAAACCGGTATTCCCTTCTCAAAAATGAGTTTTACAAACTCTTCTTTCTCTGGTGCGTTTTTGGCCAAGGTATAGGTAGTTAAAAATTTTGCCACAGGAGCTATTAAGTCTGGCTCTTCAATCTCGCCACCTTCCCAAGTCATACCCCACATATTGTCGTCAACGCTATAGGGAAAATCGATTGACGCCGGAACAGGAATACCGTGCTTCTCGGCGTATTTGATTTCCTCATTTCTATCCATTGCCCATTCTCTGACTGGAGCAATAATTTTGATTTTGGGATCAAAAGTTAAAGCATAACCTTCAATTCTGACCTGATCATTGCCTTTACCGGTACAACCATGGGCAATGCAATCGGCACCTTCTTGATGAGCGATTTCCACTGCCTTTTTAGCGAGAATCGCTCTACCCATGGGGGTCGACAGATGGTAGTCGCCTTGATATGAAGCATTTGCTTTTATACCCTTTGCCAAATACTCATGAGCAAACTCCTCTTTAACATCCAAAGTTATTGCTTTCGTGGCTCCGAATTTGAGTGCTTTTTGTTTAATCGCTTCCAAATCATCATGTTGTTGACCGAGATCAAGGGTTACGGCTATCACTTTAGCCTTATACTGATCTTGAATCCATTTCAACATGACACTGGTATCCAAGCCACCCGAGTAAAGGAGAACAACTTTCTTTACATCTCCAGCCTTAGCCTCATATGAGGAAACTTTTACATAATCATTTTTGTTTTGCATCTTCTTCACCTCCCTTCAGTTTGTTTAAACAATTATTAAATTTTGCTTCTTGCTTCAGCCACCAATCCTTTTTCTCTTGAATGTCAACCGATATCTTGGGTAAACCCAAATTTCCTGGGCCACCAACATGGTTGGAACTTTTGAGAACTTCAACTGCATCAAAATCTGGTAACTGATCTAAAGACAATCCGACTTTCTTGTATGCCTCTCTGAATGGCATTCCTTTCTTGACTAATAAATACGCAGTATGGGTAGCATAAAGCTCAGAAGTACAGGCTTTTTTTAAAATTTCAGTATTTGGCTCAATTGAATCAAGAACGATATTCACAAGAGACAGTGTTTCTATTACTATTTCTACTGACTTCATAAAAGGGGCTTTGGTTTCTCCAAAATCAGCGTGATATCCGGATGGAAGGCCGGATACGATTGAAGCAACAACTTGTTCATAATGAATCACCTCATGAGTTTTGGCCCTGAGAATCTCCATGGCGTCGAAATTCTTTTTTTGAGGCATAATACTTGATCCTGTGCACAATTCCGGTGTCACATGAAAAAAGTCAAATTCTGACATGACAAAGAGAAGTACATCCTCAGCAAATCTAGAAAGAGTGAGCATTATCTGAGTTAAGACAGTCATGAGAATTAATTGCCCTTTAGCTCTGGTGGCTTGGCAATAGAGGGAGTTATTTTGAGTTTTAGAAAATCCGAGTAATTCAGAAGTTAGACTTCTGTCTAGCGAAAGAGAGACTCCATAAGCAGCTCCTGATCCAAGAGGATTTTGGTTATTTAACTCAAAAGCGGCTTTTAGTATCTCTACGTCATCAATGAGACTTTCGGCAAAACTTCCCGCCCACATACCAACCGAAGAAGGCATCGCCTTTTGCATGTGAGTATATCCAGGCATTGGAACAAATTCGTACTTTTTCGCAAACTCAGTAAACTTGTCAGCAAGCTCCAAACCAAGATGAGCGATCAAAAATATATTTTTCTTTGTATAAATCCTCAAATCCACTAAGACTTGGTCATTTCTACTTCTTCCGGTGTGAATCTTTTCTCCTAAATCACCAAGTTTCTCAATAAGATAATTCTCAACTTTTGTATGGACATCCTCATCGTCTAATTCAACCTTGAACTGACCTGACTGTTCAAGGTTCAGAATTTCATTAAGTACTTCTTTCAGTTTTATAAATTCTCCGGCCGTTAAGATGCCGATTGTTGAAAGCATCTTTGCATGCGCAATCGAGCCCATCACATCTGCGACGACAAGCTGGTTATCAAGAACGGTACTATCGCGAAAGCAATAGGCTTGGGCAATTTCGTTTTGCTTGTAATTTTTTTCCCAGAGTTTCTTCATATTTTGACTCAAGTAACTTTATCCATTACGTTTCAAGAGCAACAAAAAAATCCGCCGATTCAGAATCTCACAACAATCTGTGAAACCCTGAAGCGACGGACTTTGACCGTGGTGCCACGCTTCTTTGTAATCTGATAAAGAAAAATGCTACATAAAAACCTCTGTGTCAGCCTTGACAGAGATTCAGATTACCTTATTCTGCTTCCTACTTTCCTTACGGATTTTTTCGGAAACTGGCTCAGGAGCTCGAGGTCCGCCAGTGAGCAGACTTTCTCCCTCATCGCCATATTCAATTGTGATTTAATTTTACCACTTTAGGTTATTTCTGTCAATATCGCTATAGGCCTATCCATTAACCAGCTATCAATCAAATAGGTTTTTTTAGGTAAAGGCAGTTATCGTCCAAAGTAGTCTTAGATGATCAAGTCCTCTTACAATTTGCCCTCTATTGCCTTCCCAATGACCCCAATACTATTTTTAACAGAACAGGGAATCAGAGAGAAAAAATTATTAACGTTACACATTTACTGATTTTCCCTGATTTCCTCCTGATATCCCTATGACGATATAGGGAATGGGATGGTCTGTTGGATTATACATTTCGTGAACTTCTTTCGGTTCGATGATCACAGCATCTCCGTCGTAAAGAGTCGTCTTTTTGTTATCGATGGAAATAACGGGACTTCCTTTGATAATCACGTAAATCTCATACATATCTTCGTGATAATGCGCTTGAAATGCTTTTCTGGGAAACAGTATCGCCCAATTGATCATCTGGATGGCACCTTGCAGATGGCTTTTTACATCAATTAGGACTCTTTTTATCACCGCGGGATCTTTAGCATCTTCATGTGACGCAGGAACCTCCTGAATGTTTTGGAATTTGATCATTCTCATAGAGAATCAATATCTAAGAGGTCTTCGGATAATGGCATTTCTTCCACTTCTTACCGGATCCGCACCAGCAGGGGTCGTTGCGGCTTAATTTTTTTGCCTTATTGACGACGGGCGCCGGCGTGGTATTTTCTGTGTTGGTCCGCATTTTTTTTGCGGCGCTACTGAGCTTTGTTTGGAGATGAGACGGGTCCACCGCTCCTGGTGCCTGTGGTCTGGCAATTGGTGCAGCTCCCGGCGGCAACTGAACCTGGATTTTATATATCCGATGGACCACTTCACTATCTATTGCAGACATAAGATGTTCAAACATAGAAAATGCTTCATTCTTGTACTCAACTAATGGGTCTCGCTGCCCATAGCCGCGGAGTCCTATTCCTTCCCGTAAATCGTCTATCGCATCCAGATGGTCCATCCATAAATTATCTATCACATTCAGACTTATCCACCGCTCAATTTGCCCCATAATTTCAGGACCAACTTGTTTCTCACGCGCTTCATACATCTCTTTGGCTAACCCCGTCAAAAATTCCGTCATTTCCGAAATTGTATGCGTTTGTTCAAGCTGAGTAAGCAACTGGTGCTGGGACGCTTCATCAAACGGGATAATGGAGACGAATTCTGAAACAATCTTTTCTCTGTCAAATCCCGCGTTGTTTTCCGTAGAATATATGGAAATCACATTGGTAAGCTCTGATGCGATTGTCTCTAAAATTTTTTCTTTCAGTCGTTCCCCTTCCAAAATTTTTCTTCTGCGCATATACACGATCTCTCGTTGTTTATTCAAAACATCGTCATACTCCACCAAGTGTTTTCGTGAATCGAAATGGAATCCCTCAACCTTTACCTGTGCCTGCTCTATCGCCCGCGAAACCATGGGGTGCTCCAGGGGCACATCTTCGGGAAGTTTAAATATTGTCATAAGCTTGCTCACTTGGTCTCCGCCGAAAAGACGCATAATTTCATCCTCAAGCGATACGTAAAACCGACTCGTCCCCGGATCTCCTTGCCTTCCCGAACGACCTCGGAGCTGATTATCGATCCGCCGTGACTCATGCCGCTCCGTACCTATGACGTGAAGTCCGCCGATTTCGACCACTGCATCATGCTGCTTCTTCCAATTTTCCTGTTCTTTCTCCCACGCCTTTTCATCTTCTACTTCCCACCTTTCATGTTTTGACCCACCAAGAATGATGTCTACTCCTCGACCTGCCATATTTGTGGCCACGGTAACGGCGCCTCTCTTTCCTGCGTCGGCAATAATCATAGCCTCTTTTAAGTGATTTTTGGCATTAAGAACCTGATGCGGAACTCCCTTATGACGTAGATAGTCACTAATAATCTCGTTTTTATCGATGGACGTCGTGCCAACCAAAACCGGTTGACCTCTCTTGTGGCAGTCAATAATATCGGCAACGATGGCTGCGTATTTTGCCCGCGTCGTTTTATATACGCTATCGGCGAAATCCTGCCGAATCATGGTCCGATGAGTAGGTATCATAATCACATCCAGGTTGTAAATTTTATGAAATTCCTCCGCCTCAGTCGCTGCCGTACCCGTCATACCGGCAAGCTTTTCATACATGCGGAAGTAATTTTGAAGCGATACCGTCGCGAGAGTTTTACTTTCCTGTTGAATCGCAACTCCCTCTTTTGCTTCAATCGCCTGATGGATACCCTCGCTGAATCGTCTCCCAGTCAACAACCGACCGGTAAACTCATCAACGATGACGACCTGCCCGTCTTTGACGATATACTCTGTCTCCCGATGAAAAAGCGTTCGTGCTTTAAGAGCAGCTTCGATGTGGTGAACAGTCTCAAAATCTTTCTCATAAATGTTGCCAATACCAAGGAGCTTTTCTACTTTGAGTATTCCGTGATCGGTCAAATGGGCAGTCCTGAGTTTTTCATCGACGGCAAAATCGGTTTCCGCAGCGAGCTTCTCAACGAGTTTCGCGTAATCGTAATACGCGTGCGTGGCTTCCATGTCCGGCGCGGAGATAATGTGCGGTGTCCTCGCTTCATCAATCAAAACGGAATCAACTTCATCCACTACAGCAAAATGATATTCACGTTGAACGACTTGGGAAATATCAGAAACCATGTTATCGCGCAGGTAATCAAAACCAAATTCGCTATTTATGCCGTAGGTCACATCAGCTTTATACGCTTCCGTTCGTGTTATGGGCCGGAGGTGTTTGAGTCGTCCGTCGGTCGCAGTTGGGTCGTCAGAATCAGGATCATACAGGAATGATTGATCGCTGATCATCGCAGACACGGATAACCCGAGAAGATGAAATATCGGACCCATCCATCCTGCGTCGCGTCGTGCCAGATAATCATTGACGGTAACGAGGTGCACGCCTCTTCCCGTCAGCGCATTGAGATACAGTGCGGGTATTGCCGAAAGTGTTTTTCCCTCTCCTGTCTTCTGCTCGGCTATCTTGCCGGTATGTAGGGTAATTGCCGCCATCATCTGCACATCATAGGGGCGTTCGCCGATCGTACGGTTTGCAGCTTCCCGCACAAGCGCAAATGCCTCGGGCAAAAGGTCATCAAGCATTTGTCCAGACGAAAGCCGTTCCTTGAATTCCGCTGTTTTTTTGACAAAACCGGCTTCTTTAAGCGTACGCATTTCGCTTTCGTGCGCATTTATCTGGTCGACAATTTTTCGAAGACGGGTAATTTCTTTCTCGTTGCTGTCGAGTAGCCTCCCGATGAAGTTAAACATCACCCTATTTTAACACAAAACCAGTCCCGCTAAGCGGGACTGGGTGGGCAGGCGCTTCTCCCGACGAAAGACGTCGGGATCAGTGTAAACTATAACAATAATAAAACACGTTACGTAAAATTTGTTTTCTTATTACAGACTGATAGATTTTCTGTAGTCTGTCAAGAAGTATTTGAGAATTTTTTTCCTGGTCTTGGAAGCTGTAATAATTCTGGATCACGAAGCCTTTGGGCGCCACGATCCTTCCGACCGACCGAAGAAATGGTTCTAGGGTAACAAATTGTGGCACATCATTCCCGATATAGAGATCAATAATTATGAGATCAAATGCTTCTTTTTTCTTCGCCGCGTCTATCAAAAATTTCCGGGCATCATGACAAATCAATCGCACGTCAAAAAAATTATTGAGTCCGAAATATTTCTTCGCGATTTGTATTATTTCAGCATCAATATCTACGGCAGTAACGGAAGCATTGGGATACCGCTTCTTGAGCATCGGAAAGAGCGTCCCGCCGCCGACGCCGAAGACTAGAACGGTGGCAATCGATTTCTCAGACTGAGGTGGCATTGAGGCCAAAACCTTCTTCCAAAGCTTTGTGGTATACGGACCAGATTGCTGAATGCCGTTCACCAAGAGGACCGGTCGGGCGTTTCGTTCGATAACCGCAATATCCCTATTGTATTTGGAATGAAACGTTGCAATCTTTTTGGGAAAAATGTATGACAGCCAACTCATGACGTATTACCGGGAAATAACCTCTTTCCCGATAAATGACTGAAGCACCTTGGGTACCCGAATTGATCCGTCTTTCTCTTGATAGTTCTCAAAAATCGCAATAAGGATTCTTGGCGAAGCAATTGCCGTGTTATTGAGAGTATGACAATAATGAACTTGTCCGTCTTTGGTCCTATAGCGAATCTTCAAACGTCTGGCTTGAAAATCTCCCATGAATGAATTAGACATCGTCTCCCCGTATGCACCCAATCCTGAGCCTGCCGAAGGGCGAGAAGGCATCCAGGTTTCTAGGTCATACTTTTTTACCTGCGGCTCGCCCATGTCTCCCGTGCACATCAAAAGTACCCGGTACGGGAGTTCCAAATCCTGCAATATTCCCTCTGCATTCGATAAAAGCTCCTCGTGTAGAGTAAAAGAAGTGTTCATATCATTTTTTGATATAATAACTTGTTCAACTTTATTAAACTGGTGCAACCTATAGACCCCTTTTGTATCTTTTCCATAACTCCCCGCTTCGCGGCGGAAACACGGAGAAAATGCGACAAATTTTTTCGGCAATTCCTCTTCCTTCATTATCTCGTCGGAAAAATATGCCGTTACCGGCACTTCCGCGGTGCCGGCAAGATATACATCATCTTTTTCCAAATGGTATACCTCTTCTCTACCCCATGGAAACTGACCATTTCCAAAAAGCGCAAACTCGCGCACTAAGCTTGGAGCAATAAGCGGCACGTATCCTTTTGTTATCAATTTCTGAAATGTATAGAAAAGTATTGCAAACTCCATCTGCGCGGCTTCGTTTTTGAGAAAATACGCCCGCGACCCGCCCACTTTGGCTCCGCGTTCAAGATCGATAAGGTCAAGCGATTTCCCAAGCTCAATATGATCTTTGATGGGAAAATCGAATTTCGGAATCGTTCCCCACGTTTTTATCTCTTTGTTGCCAGAGCTGTCTTTACCGATGGGAACACTCTTATCGGGGACATTAGGAACGGTGAGCATGATCGTATCAAACTCCTCCTCTACTTTCCGTAGCTCATTTTCAAGGTTTTTCAGTTCTTCTTTTAGCTTTTTTCCTGCCTCACGCGCTTTCTCATCAGTGGCTGACCCGCTTGCTTTATTTCGCTGACTCCGGAGGACCTCCGATTTTCCGATGAGATCTCGTCGTTTTTCATCAAGTGTGAGAAGCTTATCCCATTCCACTTCCCTGTTTTTGTTTTTGGCCGCTTCCTTACAAACGTCAAGATTATCCCGAATAAATTTGATATCTAGCATAGTTCTTTTATTATAAACGGTTTTAACTTCTCAAGCGCTTTCCTTCTGTGATTGTATACTTCGTTTTCCTTCTGCGTCAATTCATGGTCGTTATAAAATTTGTTGATATGGGGCAAAAACAAGAGAGAACGAAACGGAAAACCGGCAGTGCGGTGAGAAGAAGGTTTCGTGGGAACGATACCGATAATTTTTTCCTCCGCCGTAACCACCTTGCCACCCGGTACATAAAGCGCGATGACGAGACGTAACTGCGCCTTTCGTTGATTCTCCGGCAAATCCTTCATTCTCATGAGCGTATAGTCAATGAGCTCTTCGTCATCATCGTCGCTTTCACCATGAATCCATCGATGGGACTTTACGCCGGGATCTCCGCCAAGGGCTTCAATCTCAAATCCGCCGTCATCGGCAAGCGTCGGAAGTTTGGATAGTTTGCCGTAAAATTTTGCTTTTAGAATCGCATTTTCCTCAAATGTCTCTCCTGTTTCTCTCGCGCGCTCGGTGATACCCACGTCATCAAGTCCGACAAACGTAACCGGTACATCAAAAAGAAAATGTTTTATTTCATTAAGCTTTCCGGGATTAGTGGTAGCAATAAGGAGTTTCTTCATTTCAACGTGTTAACATGTTAATATATTGATATTACAAACCCAGTTGACTCATCGTACAACTCCTTCAAGCTCAACCGTTCCCCCGCAATATTTCGTAATCATCGCTACCGACTCGTGAAGCGAACGTTCGACCTGCTCAGGGCTTATATCGAATATGCCGTCAACGTTAATCAAAATATTTTTCGTCTCCTCCGTTACCATAGTCCGCTGCGCATCTCTATAATTAAAGTCAATATTGTATCCGCCATCGCGATCGTAATACGCGAGCTCATTTGAGGTGTACGTTGTCGGTTCTTTATCCCCCAACAATAGTAGTTTGTCTCCTTCGCCGGCAAACCGCAATACCGTCGGAAACTTCACGTGATCGAAGTCAAATGCGCCCACGGATACCCGATGCTTCATAACGACCAAATTATAGGCATCCACGCACGTATTCACCGTATACAGACCCTTCCCCAGTACTATGCGACGAAGTAATGCTTCGGGCGAAGGTCTACGGGAATGCCAATCAATTCCCATTTCTTTATATAGTTTTCGATAACTGATTACTTCCGGATACAACCCCAAAGCTTCCGTCGTCAGCGCTTTCAACGACGCCAATACCGCCTCTTTTTCTTTTTCAAGGTTAGAATCGGACTTACTTATATTTACGCCACGTATAACGGCAATCCCTATGGAAACGGTTGGATATTTCTCCTTCACCTTCGGATCTATCGTAAAGTACTTAGGTACGTCAATTATTTTGACATTAACACTCTCCTGTACATCCTGTTGATTCTTATTGAGCGTAAAACGGACAATAATGATGTCTTTCGGAAATTTTTTTAGCAACCAACCGGCCCGTGGCCCATGTGTTTTATCTAGCGTCACCGTATACAGCGCCGTAAAAGCATCTTTGAGATTCATATTTTTCGCTTTCACCAACTGAAAAATTTCTGATTGAAGCTTTTCCGGATCCTCTGCTTTCTGCCAAATGACAGCAAGATCGTTAAGAAATTCCCACTGAACATCCGTAAGATGAATTTCGCTTAATGTTTTTGTTGATATCTGGTATCGATATTCATCTGGCGCGTACTTACTCAACCAGACGAGTGCAAAGGTCAACCGCTCTTTAATTATCTCGTTTTCAAAATCGGTGAGTGGAGACCCTTTCATCTGTTCAAGTTTTCCCCACAGCTCTACATTGGGTAACTGTGCGAAATTGGCTATATCACGAAATCTGGGAATAAACATTTTTGGCTGCTTTTTGGGCAACTCTCCGACGAACGATAATTCAAACGCCCGCGCCAAATCCTTATCCGAGTCCGTAATATACGCCTGCCAACAGCGATCATACTCATCAAATAAATCAGGAATTGCCATAGTGCCCACCGGATCAAATTCGATTGCCTGTCGGTAATCAGTTCGTGTAAACAGAAACCGTGCGACGCTTGCGGGAAGTAACTTCGTCAAATCCCGTGCCTTAAGTCCAATTCCCTTGGACGAAGACATCTTTTTGCCACCAAGAAGGAAGAACTCATACGGGATGTTATATGGGTCAGGAATACCAAAAACTCCTTTACAAAGTTCACGGGCAATATCACGTGATCCTCCAGCCGATGAGTGATCCTTCCCAGCCCCCTCTATGGTGACCCCAAGTACTTTCCAGTGTGCTGGCCAATCGACTTTCCATGGCAACTTCCCAGGATGGTGCTTCGGGTCGTTTGGATCTGCAAACGGACTTGTTCTTCCGGTATACCCGCACCCTTTTGCCCACGTAACCATTGAAGACTCACACGTATAAGCAACCATTTTCCCATCCCAATCATGGACCCGCGTCGTACCAAGTCTCCCGCACTTCTCGCAAACTACCTGAAGGGGTAACCACTCTTTTTCCCGCTTTTTGCTGCCGCTGACGCGCTGATAGATATCCTGTATCGCCTCTGCATGATCCAATGCCATACGGATCACCTCATCGAACTTTCCCTCGTGATACATATCCCACGAAGAAAGAAATTTCGCTCCCATGCCAAGACTCGTCAATACGTGCTCAAAATCTTTCTGAAAATACTCGGCAAAACTTTGGTATCCCTCAAACGGAGACGGCGCCATCCGGAGCGGAAATCCTAGATACGTGCCGCTTTTTTCCGTAAGCTCTAAGGGTAATCCGTCAATCGGATCAAAATCATTGAAAACGTAGGTATATGTGGCCTTGGCACCAGTCGTGGTAAGTGCACGAAAAACTAGATCATGAACGAGAGGCCCCCGCAGGGATCCCATGTGCGCAAACCCCGACGGGGTAAACATATCGTCCACCCAAAACGGGCTAAAGTGCCCTGACGCAACAATTTCTTTTGCTATTCTGTCTGCCCAAAACATACCTTCTCCTTATGGTAATTGTACATCAATGGATTCAGTTACTCACCATATAAAAACCCCGCTTGAGGCGGGGCTCTCGTTTAGGATGTTTTTTGTTTATTCTATCCCTAGTATTTTGTAAAGCACTTTCCCCGCCGGCGCCTCAACTTCTATTTTTTCGCCGACTTTTTTACCCATCAGCGCTTTCCCGAGCGGAGACGAATGAGAAATTTTCTTATTCATAGGATCTGCTTCCCACTCGCCCACCAAATTAAACTCCTCTTTTTTGCCGTTGACGGTGAGCATCACTTTACACCCCACGTCCACCTGGTTTTTGCCGTGAGAGGTAACGACTTTTGCGCCATGAATAATCTCCTCCAGTTCGATGATTCTGCCATCGATGAAGGAAAGATCCTGCTTTGCCGCCGCGTACTCGCTATTTTCAGATAAATCGCCCAATTCGCGCGCATCTGCTAAGCGTTTTACGGCTTCCGGCCGCTTGACGTTCATGAGGTCATCAAGCTCTTTTTTAAGCTCCGATAAACCGTCTTTGGTAAGAACAACTTTATTGTTTGTATCCATAATTTAGCCTAAAAAAACCTCCCCGGTATTATATAGGAATGCTAGGGAGCCAAACTCGTTATAAATTCAAAATATTCTTATTAAGTCTAGCTAAATTACCTTGCTATGTCAAGAGGAAACTGATAGAATTGGCCTCAATTGCATGCCTAGCACCTATATCCTACGCAGTAAAAAAGATGGTCGATACTATATCGGAAGTACTGATAATTTAAAAAATAGACTACTGCAACACAACAATGGTCAATCTCGTTATACTAAAGGAAGAGGACCATTCATAATTGTTTATAGAGAAGATTACCAAACGAGATCTGAAGCTAAAAAAAGAGAATATTATTTAAAATCGTTAAAGAGCAGGACTGCAATAGAAAAAATTGTAAAAAGTGCCGCGTTCGTCTAGTGGCCTAGGACGGCGCCTTCTCAAGGCGCAGATCGAGGGTTCGACTCCCTCACGCGGTACTAATTTTAGTTCGTTCCCGATGATAGTTTTCATCGGGATCCCGCACGAATGGAATTCGTCGGGACTAGTGGCCCAGGACGGCGCCTTCTCAAGGCGCAGATCGAGGGTTCGACTCCCTCACGCGGTACT
>CAZOTW010000007.1:0-3616 GCA_964582845.1 uncultured Gammaproteobacteria bacterium | reverse complement strand
AAAAAATTCCGCCTTACGTGCCCGTCTTGTCAGAGGGCGTCGTATTTACCTCGCTACCATAATACACTACAACACTTTCTTGGCGAGGAACTTCGGGGTAAACAGATTCATCATACGTTACTTCAGCCACAATGGTACAATGCGGGATATGCTTATTGATAACGTGACACTGGTAGTGAAAGCTGGAGATGGCGGTAATGGTGCCGCGACCTTTCGGCCGTTCCGCGGTGGCCCTGACGGCGGCAATGGCGGTAATGGTGGCGATGTATTATTTCAAGGATCTACAAACGTCAACGATCTTCATATGTTTCGGTATAAAAAAGTAATACAAGCGGGAAATGGGGGCCACGGTACCAAAAAAAATGGGTTTGGTAAAAACGCACAACACGTAATATTGTTCGTACCACTAGGCACGCGTATCACAGATATCGACACGGGAAAACGTATAGAGATCGAAACCGTCGATACGCCCGTATGTATAGTGCGTGGCGGTATCGGAGGCTTTGGAAATGTCAAATTTAAATCGGCAACCAATCAGGCTCCCAAAAATCGCGAACCGGGTGGTTCAGGAGAATCAAAAAATATTATTTTGGAACTACGGATTATCGCTGAAGTTGGACTCATTGGACTTCCCAATGCCGGAAAAAGCAGCTTGCTTACCGTCCTGACTCATGCGACACCCACAATAGGTGCATATCCATTTACTACTCTTGAACCAAATATCGGCATGTTTGGTAGACACCTTATCGCAGATATACCCGGGCTTATAGAAGGAGCTTCGCGTGGCATCGGTCTTGGAATAAAATTTCTTAAACATATCGAAAAAACGAAAATTCTCGTCCATTGTATAGATATTACAATAGACGATCCGCTTAAGGCATACGAGACGGTGCGCAGGGAATTTCGGGAATATAATCCCTTGCTTCTTGAAAAACATGAGATCATTTTCGTCACTAAAACTGATCTCGTTGACGAAAATAAGATAAAAGAAGTAACTGAGCAATTCAAACAATTACATAAAGAAATAGCTACCGGATCAGTCCACGATGAAGAAAGTATTCATGCGTTCAAAAACATCCTTACGAACGCATTATCCCCTATAATCCTATAATTTCGGCATAGAAATGATATAATACGTAGACTGAAAGGAGATTAAAAATATTATGAATGGAACAATCAAAACAAAAACAGATAGAGGATTTGGTTTTATATCACGCCAAGGCGAAACAAAAGACCTTTTCTTTCATTCTAAAGATTTGAATGGAGTCACATTTGATGAACTTCAAGTGGGAGAAACTGTTACATTTGATATTGTAGACGGTCCCAAAGGCCCAGCTGCAAAAAATGTAAAACGGGGCTAACGCTCATTTTAAATTTCTAAACACTAAAAAACTCCGCTATATGCGGAGTTTTTTGTTTGTTTCATTCCTTCTCCAACTTCAAACCAAAATTTGGTTTAAAATAGCCTCAAAATCAGTAAGTATCTGTTCGAAATCGTGTAAAATGGGAGTGCATATGAAAAGCGTTCAGCATTGTCTGAGCGGTTTTTGTATCCCCTATCGGTGAAAACCGGCGCGGTTCGTTTACCCTGAGCGATGGTGAGCGAAGTCGAACCAGAGTCGAATGGGAATTTCGCTCTCTTCTACTTTAGCGCGGTCTCAATGACTCCTTGGGGATCCCATAGTTGCCAAAAAATTTCTATTCCCTCTTTATATTCTTGACCTTGCCTTTCCAGCGGAAGGGGGAATATTTGCGACAGATTAGGGTTTTCTCTAAATACTGTTTCAACAGACTTTTTTCCAGAAGGGATTCCGTTTGCACAAGCAAGTAAGGTAGCTCGATCTTCGTGATAGTCGTTCGTCACGATAAAAACGCTTCTCATATTATTTCTATCTGTTATTCTTTTCAATTCCGACATATTCGATGCGGTATTTATTGAATTATGTTCAGTCAAAAACACCTCATCTGGTATGTTTGACGTATCACCGGTTAATTGTTCATATGTCTTTCTAAAATAATTCCTACTTAAAAAGGGTGGTTCACCAGGAGTTAACACACCGTCCAAAAATATGACCCTTGGAGCAACATTATACCTTGCATATAGCATGATTGCAGCTTCTATACGTGACTTCTGATACGTATTCGGTTCATAGGTACCATCCCGATTCCTTTTTCCGGCTCCCGCTCCGGGGATAACGATCGCATCGTACTGATAGTGTGGATTTGTCGGTTCAACGTCATCCAGACACCCTACTGGACCACCAGTGAACGCTTGGAATACTCTCTTTGTATTGTCAAAATGCGTAAGAGGCGACCACAGGATAACAGCTAACGTGGCAATTTTTATACATGTTCCCACTTCTTTTTTAAAACCCATGCAGAGATAATACTGTAAGATGGAACTGCAAATCAATTAAGAGCGCCTAACGCAATGATGACTGGGGAGGTAAACGCTATATACCTACGGAAGATTTTCAACTTTGAGGCCTTTTCCTGCCATATACATTCCACCATTAAATTCAAAAATGTCGTATTCATGGATCATGCGAATCTTCTGACCGTTTTTTGAATTACACAGAACTGTAGACGTCCCGTGCTTTTTCGCAAGCATTTCGACAAGTTCTTTTCTATATGCTTCCTGATCAACGCTCTTATCCAACGTATCAAGGTTTCGAATTTTAGTAAATTCCTCTAGGGTATATCCGGAAGCGCGAAGTGCATCTTCGCTTCCCCAAACGAAGCTGTTGTCATACATATCGATAATAAAATCTACCTTATCGAGGTGCTTCTGTGCTTCAATAACGATAGGATTATCCATACATTCTTATAGAAACAGTATATTCCCTTAAAAAATCAAATTATACTTTTGTGTGCAAAATTATGGTAGCTTTTCGACGTTGAGGGTTTTCCCTGCCATAAACCATCCGCCATTTAATTCAATTATCTGATATTCGAAGTGTAAGCGCACTTTCTGACCTGCTTTTGTATTACACAAAACCGTCGTCGTCCCATGTCGTTTCGCGAGGTCTTCGGTCATCTTTCTCCTGATTTCTGTCTGATCAACGCTTTTATCCAGCGTATCGAGATTCCGAAGCTTCGTAAATTCCTCAAGGCTATACCCGCCGAGCTGAAGCACCTCTTCGCTTGCCCAAACGAACCGATTGTCATACAGGTCAACAACGAAATCTACCGTATCGAGGTGCTTTTTAGCTTCGATAACGACAGAATCATCCATACATTTATAGTATACTCCCTTGAGAAATCAAATTATACCCTCTTCTCCAGAAGGCCGTTATGGCATATTATTAGCTGCTCGTGTCGCCATTACGCGCGGACTGACACTACGCCCGCGTCTTCGAGTATGAGGACGTATCTGTGGTAATTCGGCGCCCCGTATCTCCGTAAGTAAATCCGCCAGATTTTTGTCTCCATGACACTCTCGAGTGAGATCCGCTTCCTCGCCAACGCGACGCAACGCCTGCTTCGTCTCAGCTGAAAGAATTTCTACAAGTCTTGGCATCGGTCAAATTATACCACTCCCCGTGATATGATAAAAATAGCTGTACTAGTTCAGTACATCCCGTACACATCCTCCTTTTTGTTTCCACTGCATAAT